>JABWAN010000162.1 GCA_013361015.1 Candidatus Zhuqueibacterota bacterium
TTCCTTCCGCACGACCCGCCCGCGCCGCTTACAAAAATATTTGCAGAATAGCTACCGTTTCCAAAACATCCAAGCACTGATTCCAGATCAGAAAGGAGACGAATCATGAAGCGTTTTATGATCGTGACCAGCCTAATGCTCGTACTGTTTGCGTGCAATGCCTTTGCGCAAATTCGCGCATTTGGTGTTGGCGGCGGCGTGGTGTTGCCCACCGGCAACTTCGGCAATTTTGCGAGCACCGGTTTCGGCGGCGGCGTACGCGGCTTCTATGAGTATGAAGGCCTCGACAACATCATGCTCACCGGCTCGATCGGTTATTATCCCTTCGGCGGAAAGGCGTATTCGCTCTTCGGCTTTGAAACGGACTACGAATACGATTGGACCGTGATTCCCATTATGTCGGGCGGGCGATATTATTTTGGCGCCACGGACGCGAAGACGCGGCTGTACCTCGGCGCCGAAGCGGGCATTCATATTTTCTCCCTCAGCTTGAATGATAAAGACGGCAATACGGTCGACAACGCCACCGTGGCCGGCTCAACGGAATTTGCGCTCCTGCCCATGGTCGGCGCTGAAATCGGGCCGCTGGACGTGTACGCCGAATACTCGCTCTCGGAGTTCAATTACTTCGGCATCAAAGGCATGTTCAAATTTTCGTTGGGAAATAAATGAAGCACGGGGCGTTCACGGTTTTTTACGACTTGGCAATAGTTTGGCGCTAGTGATTGACGCAACAGAAATCTCTCTTTAAAAAATGCGTGCGCTTCGACCACGCGCGCGGCTCACTACTGGGGGGCATTAGCACCTTTTGCTCGCAGCGTCACGAAACGCATGCATACACACCGTCCGGGCGCTCGCAGCGTCCGGGCGGTTTATTGGTTTATTTTCGGAGAAAGGAAAGACCATGCTCACTCACGCGACTAAAAAACTTGTTTGCGCCGTTTTCATCCTGTGTAGCGGTTTGCAAAGCACTTCGCTCGCGCAACCCAAACCCAAGCCGCGCCTTGCGGTCGTGGATTTTCAGATTAAAGTCGAGGCCGCGCAGAAAGCCCTCGGCACGGCCATGAGCGATCTGCTCATCGACGCGCTCGTGGAAACGCGGCGCTATTTCATCGTCGAACGCAGCGCCTTGCAAGCCATTCGGCAAGAGCAAATTATGGCGCTCTCCGGCGAAGTCGATGCGACTACGGGCGCAGAAGTGGGCAAACTCATCGGCGCGGAGTTTCTCGTGGTGGGCGTGGTGAGTAAGTTTGAAGAGAAGACCGGCGGCGGAGGCCTTGGCGGCTTGGTGAAAGGCTCGGCCTTGGGCGGTGTGGGCTGGTATACTTCCGAGTTGGGCATTACGGTTCGCATCATCGACGCGACCACGGGCGAGATTGTGGCCTCGGAAAAAATCAATCAAAAAGAAAATTCGTTTGGTTTGGTCGCTGTTGCCGCCACTTCAGACGGCGCAGCCGGAGGCGGCCTATTCAAGAGTAAGTCCATGCAAACCGCGATGGAGAAGGCCATCGTGCGCGCCGTTGAAGTCATCGGCGAGCAAATTCCCGGCGCGGAAGATTCCGCCTCCGCGGATTCCACCGGCGCAACGACCATCGACATCACCGCAAAGAATCTTGATTTCGCCACCTCGCGGCTCTTCGCGAAAACATTGGAAAAGGTCGAAGGCGTGCAAGCCGTGAAATCCTCCTTCGAAGGCAAAACCGCGAACCTCAAAGTGAAATACCAAGGCGCCTCGGAAGATTTCGCCGACGCATTGCTTGCCGCGGAAATGCCGGGCTTCAAGCTCAAAATCGAAAGCCTGAGCGCGAAGAAGATTTTGATGAAGATTGAGAAGTGAAGGCAATTTGAAAGAATCGAGTTTGGATATGTTAGAGCAAGCCTTACTAACGCACAAGTACCCGGAGGAATCGAATTGGTCGTGCTCGAAAGCGTTCCGGGCTGGTACAAAGTCCGCCTGGCGTTGGACGGCAAAGAGGGTTTTCTCGCGCAGGAGAAGGCGAAGGTGATGAAGTGAAAAAAATGGATTCCAGCAAAAGACGAAACTAGACTTGTGTCTTTTATGTCTATCTCATATTTGACCACGAAACGAGGCTCCCATGAAAAAACATTTACTGTTGCTGTTGCCGCTCTTTCTCTTCTGGAGCGGCTGCAAAAAAGATCCGGTCTCGCCTGAAGAGCCGCCCTCGGCTTTGCCCACACGGCAAGTTTCCGGCGCCGTGGCATTGCCCACGAATACCACGGTCGCGCTCGATCAGCTCGAAGTCGTCACGCTCGCCGGCAAAGGCGCGGTCTCGAATACGGGCGCGTTCACAACCACCGCGGTCGCAGGCGAGAAACAACAAATCGTGCTTACCAAAAGCAAAGCCAGTGGCAAGCCGATTCTTTTGGGATACGTCTCGCCCGATTCGGCGCAGCTTCAGATTTCGAGCCGCTCCACCGCGCTGGCTTTGGTGATGATGAACCCGATGTTGTTTACCATGCCTAAAACGGAGCGCGAGCGCATGGCCCAAGCCGTGATCGTTCATGCGCGCTTCAATGAGTTGGTGCAACGCTTGAACAGCCTCTTGCAAACCGCGCCGGACGAGGTTTTGGATAATGCGCTACACCCGGAAGTTTATCAACTCGCGATTGAAATCGGCATTGCTACGCTGAAGGGCTTCAACGCCGCGGGGCGCTCACCCGGAGCAGAAGCCAGCATCGGTGATCCACCTTCCGTGAAGAATGGCGAGGGTGACAACGTGGTTTTCGTCAACCCGCGCACAATATATTATTGCGCCGGCGTTTTCAACGGTAATTATGACGGGCTTGCACCGGATAAAATGGTTTTGCTCGAAGCGAAAGAAAGCCTGGTGGAAGTTCGGTTGGGCTGGCCGCCGGTGCGGCTGGCGCCGCCTACGGAAACTTCTTATCCCATCGGTCGCGGCCAATTTTTTACGCGCCTCGAATCTGGCACGCGCACCGGATTGGAAGTCAGCCGCATGCTCGCCAAAACACCGGAGGGTTACGCGTTCCGCGCTAATGCCGCAAAGAGCGTTGCGCTCGTCATCGACGCACTGGTAGGCTGGAGTTTTATCGGTGAGGAAGAAGTTTTTAGCTTCGGGGGCTTGGATCAATTCAGCGTCACACTCGGAAATCTTTATGAAATCGGCCAGGCCCTTTCGGAGGGCGATGCCTTGGAGGCATTTACGGCGTTGGTGACCTTCGTGGAAAATAATGCCGCGGCGATCGCCCGCTTTCTCGTGCAACAAGGCTATGAAGAATTTAGCGAAGAATTTTTGGAGCAGATCGCCGAAATCGCGGGTGCGGCTTCGCTCGCGTTTCAGATCATCAGCGCGGGCAATGAAGAAGTGCCGTTCATTTATGATTTGGTGGCCGCGCCGCCGGTGGTGGATTATTGTTTCACAAAAGACGGTGCGAACTTCACCGATTGCGGCAGCAACGCGCCGCCGCTCGCGGATTTTATGGTCTCGCCTTCAACCGGCGACGTGCAAACGGTTTTCACGTTCGATGCTTCCATCACGACGGACGACAAAGATCCCGCAACGGAAATCGAAGTGCGCTGGGATTTCAACGGCGACGGAACGTGGGATACGGATTGGTCCAAGAACAAACGCGTCACGCACAGCTATAGCGCCCGCGAAGCTTATATCGTGTATCTCGAAGCGCGGGACCTTTTGCAATCCGCGGCCATCGCGCACACGATTGTGAACGTCTCCGGCGGTTTTGCCAGCGGTAAACACATCATCATTTTCCGCGACGTGTTGCCCTGGCAAAACGTGCGCATTGAAAACCTGCTCAGTTCTCACGGGTTCACCGCGGGCCCGGGCGTCAATCAATTCGAAGTTTTGCCTTCGACACAGATGAGCACGCGTGCGTTATTGCCGGGCGAGTCTTTCGTGATCATCGGCAATTCGCAGGATCAAACTTTTTACAACCGCTATGCGGCGAACAACGTGCGCTTTGCCAACTTCGTGCGCAACGGCGGCACCATCTTCTGGGAGGCCTGCGATCTCGGCTGGTTCAACAACAATCCCAATAATTACGGCGGCGATTTACGTCTCGCAGGTGTGATCATTCCCGGCAACGTCGGCACCATTTTCGATTATGACTTTTACAACTACGTCACTGATCCGGCTTTGCCGCTCGTGCGCAATCTGCCGACGATCATTCGGCACAACTACGCCAGCCATGAATCTTTCACCAATCTGCCTGAGGGCACGACGATTTACATGGTGAATGAATCGAACGACCCCACGCTCATCGAATACAAATACGGTGCAGGCTGGATCATCGCAACCGGGCAGCCCATCGAACACGGCTATTACGTGGGGCAAGACTTGGGCTTGCTCTTGCCGAAGGTCGTTTCTTACGTGCTCGGCCAGGGCGGCGGGCTGCACACGACTTTGACCAAGCGCGAAGTTGATGAATCTCGCGCTTCAAGCGCAAGCCCGGCGTTTCGCAAGCAAGCCAAGACGCAATGAAGGAGCAAACCGCGAGCGGCTGAGCGGCCAGTGGGTGTTGATCGACACGATCATGCTCGTCATCGGGTCGCGCAACACCGACAGCAACGGCCACTATCTTATCGATCCTGGAACTGTTGCCGGCTGGTATAAAATCCGCCTGCCGTTGGATGGCAAAGAAGGCTTCCTCGCGCAGGAAAAGGCGAAGGTGATGAAGTGAAGGGCGAAGTCTGCTTCACTTGGTTAGGAGAGGGATAAGCATCAAATTTTGTAGGAATGAATTCAGGCATGCACATTTGATATTTCAAAAGGAGGCTACGATGAAGAACTTGTTGATCACAGCGTTGACCGCGATAGTGGTCAACAGCGCCGCGTTTTCACAAACAATTATTTTTTCGGATAACTTTGAAAAAGGAAGATTTGACTCCACGAGCACGGGATATTGGCAGGCTCAACCCGGGGCCAATGGCGGCGTGGCGCGCGTGGCCTCGACCATTCAAGGCGTGGGTGCCGGACATCAATCTTTGTACGGCGCTGCCATGGGAAAAGAAAACGACGGCAACACCACGCTCAACCACCTCGATCTGCATTTAAATTTGTCGGGCTATACGCAAGTGGAGTTCAGCTTTTGGATACGAGATCATTTCGACGACTCCGATCCCGATGACAGCATGTGGTTCAGCGATGACGGCGGCGCGAATTTCACCAAGATTCAAGAGTTCAATCCCTCTGAGTGGGACGATGAGTGGGGACAGTTTCCGACTTTTGATTTGGATCGCCTCGCGGCAAAGTTTAGTTTGCGCCTCACCAGCCAATTTGTAATTCGATTTCAACAATCCGGCGTTACTGACTTTTCCGGAGATTATTCTTATAGCAAAGATGGAATCTTTTTAGACGACGTTATGGTGATCTCACGACCGATCACTTATGCCGCGCTTCCTTTTGAAGAAGGATTCGCCACTGCAACGCTCGGCAATTCGTGGACGTGGAGCGATCCGACTTTTGCAAACGTAACCACGGAACCAGGTACCGTGAGGCCGGAGGGTTTCGCCACGATCACCGGCAACATTCAAGGCGTGGGCGCGGCGCGGCGCGGGTTGTTTGGGGCGGCTTTGGGCAGGAGAAGCGACGGCAGAAACACCACGAACGCTTTGGATTTGCACGTGAATTTATCCGGCCAAGCGCAAGTTGAGCTCAAGTTTTGGATCAAAGACCGCTCCGATGATACGGACGCTTACGACGGGATTTTTTTCAGCCCGGATGCCGGAGAAAATTTTATCAAAATTTATTCCACCGATCCCTCGAATCTTCCGGACGATCAATATCAACAAGTCATCCTAGATTTGAAGCGCATTTTGATTGACAGCCTGGGCGTGAGTTTCACTGCGCAATCCGTCATTCGTTTTCAGCAATACGGCGCGACCGACTTTCTCGGGGATTATACTTATCACAAAGACGGTGTTTGCTTGGACGACATCTCCGTCATCGGCAACACGACGAGTGTCGAGCGCAACGATGACGAAGCGAAGGCACCGTCCGCCTTTTCTCTCTTTCAAAACCACCCCAACCCCTTCAACCCCTCAACCCAAATCTTCTTCGCGCTGCCGACGGCGCAAAAGGTGACGCTCAAAGTATTCGATCTCACGGGCAAGGAAGTGGTCACGCTGCTGCGCAACGAGCACAGAGCTGCTGGCGTTCACGCAATCACGTTCGAGGCGCAAAAACTTCCCAGCGGAATTTATTTGTACAGATTGCAGGCGGGCGATCCTTCGGCAGGCTCAGGACGAGGGTTTGTGGAGACAAAGCGGATGGTTTTGATTCGATAAGGAAAGGCAAAGTCGGACTTGCACACAATGATTGCAATTGACTGCAAAAGCCGTCGAATGCAAGTGCGACTTTGCCCGCGTTCTTAAGCAGGGTCTAGGCTGCGGCAAGCAACTCCGGCAAGGGGGGAGCCGGCGCCGTGAAAGCCAATTCGGCGAGCAGAACTTCGCTCACGGGAGGTTGCGAGAGGGTTTCCAAAACCGCACTTTGGATTTCCGGGGATTGTCGGCGCAGACGATCGAGTTCCAAGCGGAGCGGAGAATGGCCGAGGCGCAGTAATTGCGAGGGAAAGAGCACGGTCATTCCAATCGCAGTTGGGTGGCCGCCATTCTCCTTGCCCAAATCGAGCCGGAAAATCAAGTTCTCGCTCAATTCCACCGTAATGGTGTGCTCGCTCGATCCAAAGGAGATATAAAGAACATCGGCCTCCCGGTCGTAGTGATAATTCGTTTTTGCCATGGGACGGGCTCTCATCAAAAGAATTGCAGATATGCAGTCACGACAAATTTTTCTTCGCGGCTTACGCCGAGCGGACCAGAGGTTTCATTGAAAACAACCACCACAACAATGTGATTCATGCCGTTCGGCAAATCTCCAAACTCATGATAGTATTTGTAAGCATTCATAAGCACCGGATGCTGTCGGCGGCTGCCGTGCTTGATGGTTTCACGAACGTGGCGCAAATAGGGCGCAAGCTCGGGATGGTTGGAGACCTCCGTGATATGTGACCAACGCTCGTGAGTGAGATAAATCTCGTTGTCATAGCGATCACGTTGTGTCCAAAGCTTGCCATCCGGCATGATGAATGATGCCCTCAGTTAATCGAAGCCGCGGACGTAATTTTTTCAACTGGCCGCAAAGTAACGAACTAGGCTTAGAAAGGCAAGCGCCGGATCAAATCTCCTTCGCGCTGCCTACGGCGCAAAAGGTGACGCTCAGAATTTTCGATCTCACCGGAAAAGAAATGGCTGCACTGCTGCGCAACGAGCACAAAACAGCGGGCGTGCACGCAATCACGTTCGAGGCGCAAAAACTTCCCAGCGGAATTTATTTGTACAGATTGCAGGCGGGCGAATTTGTGGAGACGAAACGGATGGTTTTGATCAGATAAAATGAACTCTTTTCAAAGCGTAATTCAACACGCGTGTGTGCTGCTGCATAATTTTCCAAACCTGGACCTTTTTACCTCAACACAAGGAGTGCAACATGAACGGGGCAAAACAGCTTTTGCTCAAACCGGCCGTGATTTTAGCATGTGCGATTGCGATGACCAGTTGCGACAAGAAAGGCACGGAACCGACGGATCCCAACAGCGATATTCCGGGTGATCCTACCAACGTGACGGTGCCGGCGCCGGCCGTCAACAATCTCAAACCCACGGCAACGTTTGAGACCACCGCGGGCAATGACAGCCGCATTCGCATCAACCTGCTCGGCCTGCTCGATCCCACGAATAATTATCAGAAGATCGACTTCAAGGCGAATCAAAATATTTTTCTGACGGAAGACGGGGCGGTGCAAGGTTTTCTTGTCAAACCGGTGAGTAGTAACAACGTACTATCCGCGGACGTGGTGTTTACCGTGGATAATTCCGGCAGCATGTCGGAAGAAGCGGACTCGGTGGCGAACAGTATCGCGGCATTTACGAGTTTGTTGGCCGCAAGCGGCTTGAATGTCGTGTTCGGCTGTGTGGGTTACGATGATTTTGGCCGTATTAGCGGCGGAATCGATCTCACCACTGCAACGAGTTTGCGCGCGTATTTGAATCGCACCAGCTTCGGCTTTCCGTTACGCGGCATCTCTCGCACTAAGGGCTTTGCCGGAACGGATAGCCTGAGATTAGCCTCGGAGGCCAGCGGCTATGCTTCGAGTGTTTCCGGCGAGAACGGCGTCGTTGCGACTCTTTTTGCCGATCAAAAGTTGAGTTGGCGCGCCGGCGCACAAAGGGTGTTCATTAATTTCACCGACGAGCCAACGCAACCGAACAGCACGGTCGAATGGAGTACGGAAACGCTCTGCCAAGCGTTAGCGGGCAAAGCCACCGTGCATACGGTGTGGAGCGGCAGCGATACCGCGAGTTTCTTCGAGACCCGGCTTGTGCGAGAAAAGCCGTGGCGCATGAGCACGTGTTCGGGCGGAACGATCAAAGTGGTTCCGCCTTCGGCAGCGGGATTAAATTTGGCCGATCTTCCGGTAACCGGCGCTTTGGCGAACAGTTCGCTGCTCGAATTTGTGAGCGCGAATCCCAACGCGAGCCACACGATCGTGATTACTGTGAAAGCGAGCGACAGAGCGGACGGCAAGACGGTTTATGAGAACGTGAAATATAAATAG
>JABWAN010000163.1 GCA_013361015.1 Candidatus Zhuqueibacterota bacterium
AAAGAAAAGCTTTGCGGGTTCTTTGCGTCTTCGCGGCTTTGCGTGCGCTTTTGATTCTCTTCTGAGTTGCGACTTGTCGCGTTATGTGAAGGATATGTTGTCGCGCTAGTGGCAGAAACGCCGTTTTGGCTTTTGCTTTTTCCAACCTGCGAAGCGCTTTAAGTCTGCCCGCTTGCAAAGACCACTGAGGTAAACAAGCGGAGATGAAAGGCAACAACGAGCAGCGACAAAACATAAAGAAAGTAGCTGTACTAAACTTTGAAAGTTTAGTACGGTTAGAGCTTCATAAAGCTCATGCTTATATTCGTCATCAAATCACCTTCCACTTCATTTCATCCCCAACCCACGGAGGTTGAACATGCAACGAGTGCTAAAGCTTTTGTGCGTCGCCGTCGCGTTGTGTTTCGCCACAACGTCGTTGTTGCACGGCCAGGAGGCTTCGAACGTTTCGTTCGCCGGCAATTTCGGCAAAGGCGAAGGTGAGTCCAAAGCCGTGTTTGCCGCGGGTTCATTGGTGTATTATGCAATCGGCAATAAATTGCAAATCGCAAGTTTTTCCAATCCCGCGGCGCCGTTGAAAGTTGCGAGCGTGACGTTGTCGGACGTGATCGAGGACATCGTGCGCACCTCGATCTCCGGCACGCAATATCTCGCGGTCGTGGGCGGGCCGAAGCTGTGGCTGATCAACGTGCAAAATCCCACGACGCCGAGTTTGGTTTCAACGGTGAATATCGGCAGCACGTGCGAAGGTTTGGCTACGAGCGGCACGTATGCGTACGTGGCCGCGGGCGGGCGCGGTTTTCAAATTTATAGCATCAGTAATCCCGCGAATCCGGCTTTCGTTGCAGGCATTGACTCGTTGGAATATTGCGAGAGCGTCGTCATCTCTGCTCCGTATGCTTACGTGGCCGCGGGCAGCCGCAGCCACATCGTGAATATTTCGAATCCTGCGGCGCCGGTGGTGGAAGGCCAGTATCGCGCGGAGGCGGGCGGCTATCATCAATACGCGAACATTCGCTCCGGCCATTTGTACGTTTGCGATTTCGATCTCGGCTTGCAAGTCGTGAACGTCAACACGCCGGCTGCGCCGCAAAAAGTTTCGTCCTTGCCCTCGGGCCATCGCACGGCGCGCATCGTGTTCGACGGCAATTTCGGCTACATTGCGAACGGCGATTCGGGCATGCGCATCATCAATGTGTCGAACATCGCAGCGCCGACCGCGGTCAAACTCTTTGATACGCCGGGCCGCGCGGCTTCGATTTATTTTGGCGCGATCACGATCAACGGTTCGCCCACGGGACATATTTACGTAGCGGATCGCACCGCGGGTTTGCGCGCGGTGAATGTTTCGAATCCGAATGCGCCCGCGGAATCCGGCGCGATCAACATTCTCGCGCCCGCCTCGGGCACGGCTTTCACTTCGTTCTTGCTCGATAACAAAGCATATGTGGCGTACGGCACTGCAGGCTTGCGCATCATCGACGTTGCGAATCCTTCGAATCCCACATTGCTCGGCACCATTGATACGCCGGGCGATGCGCGCGCGGTGGTGGTGAGCGGCACGCATGCGTATGTTGCCGACCGCAGTGCCGGCGTGCGCGTGATTGATGTTTCGAATGCGAGCGCGCCGGTGGAAGTGGCGAACGTTGCGACGCCGAATGCGCGCGGTGTGGCGATCAGCGGCAACTATGTTTATGTTGCGGCGAGTGACAGCGGTTTGGTGGTGTTGGATATTTCAACGCCCGCAAGCCCGAAATGGCTGAAGTCCATGCCCGCGCTTTATGGCGAGAACGTCGCGGCTTCCGGCAATGTTGCGGCTATTACAGACTACGGTAAGATTCGTTTTTATGATGTGACGAATCCCGCGAGCCCCATCAGCGGCGGACAAACCGCGAGCTTTAGCACGGGCAATGAAGGCTTTGCGATTTCCGGCAACTATGCTTACATACCGGACGGCGACCGCTTGCGCATTTATGACATTGCGAATTTATCTGCGCCCGCAGAAGTGGGGAGTGTGGTCCATGGCGGCTATGGCTACATCGCCTCGGTGAGCGGCAACTATGCGTATGTGGCCGCTGAAGGCGCTGGCGTGCGTGTGATTGATGTGAGCAATCCAGCGAGTCCGCAAGAGGTGGGTTATTATGACGGTCCTGCTGATGCGCGCGGCGTTGTGGCCTCGGGCGCGTATGCGTATGTGACCGAGCGCGCGGACGGGCTTTCGATCTATCGTAATGATTTGGTGACCGCGGTTGCGGAACAACCTTCCGATTTGCCGCAAACCTTTGCGCTTCATCAAAACTATCCGAATCCTTTCAATCCCGGTACGAAGATCAAATTCGAGTTGAGCAAAGCCTCGCGCGTGACGCTTGAGGTGCAAAACCTGCTTGGGCAAACCGTCGCCACGTTGGTGGATGAGATCAAACCCGCAGGTGTGCACACCGTGGCGTTCAATGCAGAACATTTGACGAACGGCGTGTATCTCTATCGCCTGCGCGCGAACGGGCTGGAGCAGGTGAGAAAATTTTTGTTGATGAAATAAGAAAAGGAGCCAAACGAGATAATGAGCCAAAGAGCCAAAAAGATTAGTTGATGCAACGTAGCGCAGACCTCCTGCCTGATGCGTTTTGAATTTCAAATTCGACAATCGCCTCCTCAAACCTGTCATTTAGGAGGAATCTTTTTGAGAACTTGGTACTGTCTCCAGTGAATAAAAAGATTCCTGCTGACACAAGGCGAGAAGAATGTGCGATGCATTACCGAACTTGGTCGTCAAACTTCATCAGGCAAGGAGATCTGCGCTACCTTTATCTTAAACCCAACGGTGAAATTCATTCGCTCTTCCTTCGTTAAAAAAAACTTTCTGCTCGCCTTCGTTTTGCTATTCGACGCGACGCCGTTGTTTGCGCAGATCGATATGGCCGCCGTTGCGCGTTTGCATTTCCGCGTCGCAGATGATTCGGCGCAGTGGCATGAAGGCTTTGCGGAGCGTATTCGCGGCATGGTCGCGCCGTATGCGTCACACCGCAGCAACGGCGCGGCGGCTCCGGCATTGGTCGCGCGCACGAAGAGCAGCGAAGCTGTGATCGAATGGCGCACCGCTTCACTTTCTGCGCGTCGCGGCGAGCACGCGAACTTTATGTGGGTGTGCGGCTTCGGCAATAATTTGGGTGAAGAAAAATTTCAGCTCATGGTGAATGACAAATACGCTTTCACTTTTTCAACTTCATCTGCGCCGGCTTGGGAAGTGGCAGGCAAGCCCGAAGGCACGCTCTCGTTCACGGCAGTTTATGTGAATCACAACGGCGCGTATTTCGGTTATATGACGCTCACCTTGCCTGCGGCAAAGCTCTCAAGCGGCAAGCCGTTGCGCCTTAAAGTTTCCGGCGGGCAAGCGCAGAATGAAACATGGTATCGCACGTTCGAGTATCGCGATGCGCTCTCTTTCTTTTTGCATAAAGAGCACCAACAAGTTTTTTCATCATTGGAGTTTTGGAATCTCGGCGATGCGAGTGTGCACGTGTTTGCTCATCCGAGACGCGCCGGCCAAAACGTTACGTTGCGTGAGCGTGAAGCGAGCTTGAGCGAGAGCACATTGCGCATGCACGACGGCCTTGCTGTTGCGGAATTATCTTTGCCGCGCGAGCGACAAAACGCAACGCTCGGCGAATTGGATCTTTACCTCGATCACAAGCGCGTCGATATAATTTCACTGCAGCAGATCACGGAAACGCGCCTCAAAGCTTTTCTTGAAGAAGAACTCATTGCCGAACGTTTTGTTTTCCCGCCGGGCAAGTTGCCCGCAGTGCAATGGCGCAGACCCGGCATGGTCGATAATGAGTTGGGCAAATTCCCGCTGCGCGTGACATACTATGATCAAAAAATGCAAGCCGTAGAAAGGGCAACTGCGCCGGGCCGTTACGCCGCAGTGGTCGAGGGCACGACGCCCTCGGGTTTCAAAGTCAAACGCTACCTCACGCTCTACTGCGCGCCGGTTGCTTTCGATGATTATGGCGAAGACGTTGGCATCACGCTCAATCCGTTGCATGGCTATGGCATCTTGTCTTCGCAATGGCAAAGATACGAAACAGAATTTCGCCGCTTCTCTTTCGGTGATTTGATTCACTATCCCGCGAACAGCGCGGAAGCCGCAATCTTTCTCGCGGGCTTGGCGGAAATCGACTCGATGAAGAGTAGCATTGACACGCCGCGTTTGCGTGATCGCCAATGGTGGATCACTTTCAAACGCAAACAGGAGGGCATTGCTGCACACGTCTCGTTCAAACCGCCAACCAAAAATCGTGAGCACAAAGTGCCGGAGCTGAATACAACGCCCATTGCGACCGCGACTTTCACTGCGGCAGATCAACAACGGATTCGCGAAGTCTGCGCGGAATGGGCGCGCGTTTCCGGCGAGCCGCTCGTCACGCTTGTAGCGCATCGCGGGCAAATCGTTTTTCATGAAGCTTTCGGCGTACAACGTGATGGCAGCGCGATGACGCTCGCCACACCGAGTTGGATGGCTTCGATCACTAAGCTGCTCACGGGCGTGCTCATGCTACAATTCGTCGAGCAGGGTTTGGTCGATCTCGATGCGCCGCTGCAAAATTATCTGCCCGAGTTGCAAACCGCCTCGCTTTCGCAATTGACGCTGTGCCATCTCTTCACACATACGCACGGCGGCGCGTGGCACGGCGAATGGGGTTCGGATTGGAATCCCGCATTGGAAAATTATTTTGCTCATGCCGCGCCGTATCTGAAAATCAGCGAGGCGTTTCAATACAATCGTCTCGGCTATGCCCTTGCCGGAAAAGTGATGGAGCGTTTGAGCGGCCGCGCCGTGCCTTATTTGTTCGAAGCCTGCTTTTTTCAGCCGCTGGGCATGGCGCATGCGTTTGCGGACAACACCTACGGCAGTTTGTATGCGACGAGCCTCGATCTAGCCAAACTCGCACAAATGCTCTTGCAACGCGGCAGCTATGGCGAACACGTTTTGTTCGCACCGGAAAATTTTGAAAAATTTTTGCCGCGTGATTTGAGCCGCATCAATCCTAAGCTGGAACGACGCTGGGGCCTCGGCGCTGCGCCGCTAAGTGGGCACGGTTTGAGCGAGCAAGCCTTTGGACACGAAGCCGCCTCGGGCGCAATTTTTCGCATTGATCCCGCGCACGAGTTGATCATCGTTTCTGCTCGCGACCGCACGGGCGCGAAATACGAAGACTATGCCGCACGCTTGCTCGAAGCCTGCACCGCGCCTTTGCAGCAACCGCGCAAAGATTGAACTGAGAGCGAACGAAGCCACGATGCCTGCTCAACGCCAATCGCAAGAAACCCTCAAACTGCTCTGGCCCGTGCTCGTGCCGGTGCTGCTGTTCTCGATCATCCCTCTCGTGCGCGGCCTCTATCTCGGCTTCACGGATTATCGCCTCGGCGATGAGATTCGTTTCAACGGCCTCGACAACTATGCGCAGCTCGCGCGCGATACTTACTTCTGGAAATCGTTTCAAGTTGGTTTTCTTTGGACGCTCGTCGTAACTGCCGGGCAAATCATCTTAGGTTTGGGCTTGGCATTGTTGCTCAATACGCGCGTGCGCTTCACTTCGATTTATAGTTTGCTCATGTTGATTCCCTGGGCCATGCCGCCGATCATTCGCGGCATCGTGTGGCGGCAAATTTATGACATGGATTCCGGCTGGCTCAACGTAACGCTGCTCGATCTCGGCCTCATTGCCCGGCCGATCAATTGGCTCTCGAGTTTTGAATATGCGATTCCCGCGGTGATCGTTGCCGGCGTGTGGGGCGAGATTCCGAAAGCCGCGGTGTTTCTGCTTGCGGGTTTGCAATCCATTTCAAAAGAACTCTATGAAGCGAGCCGCATCGACGGCGCGAATCGCGTGCGCGAGTTTTTTCACATCACGCTGCCCATGCTCGCGCCCGTGCTGGCCGCCATCGTTTCGCTCACGTTCATGTGGAACTTCAACACCTTCGGTTTGATTTGGGTGTTGACCGAAGGCGGGCCGGGCGGCATGACGCGATTGCCCATGCTCGCCGCTTATGAAGAAGCGTTTCGCTATGGCTACGTCGGCTATGCCGCTGCGATCGGAAACGTCATGGTCGTCATCATTTCACTCGTGCTGTTTTTTTATCTAAGAGTGCAACTGCGCGAGCGGTTAGCGGCTTAAAAAGAAACGTCAATTTCAGGCGCTCGAAACAGCCCCAATTCTGTCATTCAGGAGGAATTTTTTTAGCGCTTGGCAAAATGCTCATTTGAAGGCTGTTTCCAGCGCTAGAAAAGACTCTTTCAGAATGACATTTTAGAAGAAGGAAGTTGTTTCATCAAACGCAGTCGATTCAAAATTCCTTTTGCCGCCTTCGCAACGCACGCCGCGTTGCTCGCGTTCATCGCATTCCTCGTCTTCCCGCTGCTGTGGATGCTTGCGACTTCATTCAAGCCCACGCCCGAAATTTATTCGGGCCGCGCGGACTTCTGGCCGAGCACGTTTTCACTCGAACACTATCGCAGTGTGAGTCATGATCAAAACCTTTGGCGCAGCATGGCGAACAGCTTGATCGCCGGCCTTTGCTCCGCGCTCCTCGCCGTGCTCATTGCCACGCCCGCGGCCTATGCGCTCACACGCTTCAAATCCGCAATCAACAAAATGGTCTTGGGTTGGATGGTGACCTCGCAAATTTTTCCCGCAATACTCATGATGATTCCGCTTTACATGGTTTTGCGCCGCATGCAGCTCACGGACTCGTTGACCGGCTTGACGCTCGTGTACGTTGTGTGGGCGCTGCCGTTTGTGATGTGGATGCTGCACGGGTATTTCAAAAGCATTCCCGCGGATTTGGAAGAAGCCGCAGCGCTCGACGGCGCCTCGCGGCCGCAAATTATTTTTCACGTGCTCATGCCGCTGCTCTTGCCCTGTCTCGCCGCGGCCGTGCTCTTTGCGTTCATCTCGGCGTGGAATGAATTTTTCTTTGCTCTTGTGTTGATCAAAAGCCCGAGCGCGATCACGCTGCCGGTCGAGTTGGCGCGCTTCACCGGCATGGAAGGCCAAGCGCGCACCGGCCCATTGGCTGCCGCGAGTTTTATCGCCACGATTCCTTCGGTGATCTTGTTCGCCTTCATGCGCAAATGGTTCGCCTCGGGCTTGCTCGCCGGCGCAGTGAAGAATTAAACAAGAGCATATTACTTCGAATGTGATATGGATTACGCGCCTTGCCCTTGCGTGTCATTCAGAAGGAATCCTTTTAAGCGCTGGGAAGCATCTCCAGCGAGCAAAAAGATTCCTTCTGAATGACGGCCATAGAAGTGTAGCGTGTAACCTATTTGTGCTTTGAGTGGTAACCACGGCCATTTTTTTGACGATTCTTTCAAAGTTAGGCTTGTAGTGCGAAACGCTATTTCAGTGATCACTCTCATTGCCGCGCTCTTCGGCTTGTGGAGATTATTAAAGCCGCCGAACTCTTCGTCTCCCTCCCCCACGTTGCGTTTCGTCAGTCTCGCGTGGCAAGAGCAGGCGCTGCGCGCGAATCGCGAGTTGGTGGCGGATTGGAACGCCGCGCATCCCGACGTGCCGGTGGAATACGTGCAAGGCACATGGAACTCGATTCACGATTACCTCATCACTTCATTTGAAACCGGCGAAGTTCCCGATGTTTTTCATTACGAGTCTTCCATCATCGTGGACTTCGCGATGCGCGGTTATCTCGCCGATCTCGCGCCCATGCTTGAGGAAGAGATGAAGCAAGACATTCTGCCCGCGGCCTGGGCTTCGGTGACGCGCCCGAACGGCGAAGTGACCGGCGTGCCGCTCGTGATGGAGTCACTCATCGTTTTATTCAACCAAAAGCTTTTTGAGCAAGCGCAGATAACGCCGCCCACGCTCGCGCAACCGTGGACGTGGGAAAATTTGCGCCGCGCCGCTCTGCAATTGACCAAAGACACAAATGGCGACGGCGAAATCGAGCAATGGGGCGCGGCGTTCGGATTGCGCAACTCCGCCAATATCGTGATGAATCTTTCGATCAGTTTTGGCGGCTCGTTTTTTCGCAAAGAGCATGGCAAGTATGTCGTCAAAGCGGGCGCGGAAGAAAAAGATTTGCTGCGCACGATTCACGCAATGCTTTATGAAGATCGCTCCGCCTCGCCCGCGAGCGTCGGGCAATCCGGCACGGGCATGATACCGGGATTTTTCAACGGCAAGTATGCCATGCTCGTCGGCATCGGCGCATGGGCGCGGCAGCAACTCGTTGAGAACGCGCCGAAAAATTTTCGCTGGGGCGTGATGCCGCCGTTGCGCGCGCGCACGCAAAACACCGGCATCAGCACGCAAACGTTGAGCATTCCGAAAAAATCCACCAAACAAAAGCAAGCCATGGAGTTCATCAAGTTCATGCTCAGCACGGAGAACATGGCGAAGCTCGCGCACAGCGATTGGATGATTCCCACGCGGCAATCGTGTTTGAACCTGCCGCTGTTTCAAACGCGCGACGACGGCTGGGACGTTGTTTCCGCGGGCGCGCAATTTCTCACCACCGGCCCGTGGCTCGGCGCGCCGGGTTACGTCGAATGGAAAACGCGCGTGGCTAATCCCATCT
>JABWAN010000164.1 GCA_013361015.1 Candidatus Zhuqueibacterota bacterium
CAGCGAAGTGGTCTTGCGCAATACGCAAGAGGCCGCATGGCTGCAGTATCCGTTAAAGAACGGCAAAGTTATTGTGACTACCCTGACCTACGGTTGGGGCGGCCAAGGAGCACGGGGCAATCCCCTAATGAATCTCGTGGATTATGCCTGGTATTTAAGCACCATTTCCAACGTCTCGTGGCTTTCGATTGCGCCCACTTCGGGTACGGTTTCAGCCGGCAACGAACTGGCGTTAACTGCAACCTTCGACGCCTCCGGTTTGGACGGCGGGCTTCATTCTGCGAAGGTGTTATTCACGAGCAACGATCCGCTTCACAATCCATTGGAGGTGCCGGCATTCCTGCAGGTCACCGGCGCTCCCGTCATTGTGCTTTCGGATTCGGGTTTGTTTTTCGGACCGGTGTTTTTGGGTGGAAGCAAAACTCAAACGCTGACGGTGTCGAACGAGGGCACGGACACTTTGCGCGTAAGCAATATTGCCGCGGGCACGAGCTTCTTCACAGCCGTGCCAACGGTCTTCAAGCTTGCGCCCGAACAAGAGCAACTTGTGACCGTGCGCTTTGCGCCGACCGCGCTTGGTGAGGTTTCCGATCAATTGACCATTAGCAGCAATGCCGCAAATCTTCCGCAAGCTTTCGTCGCGCTTTCCGGCTCCGGCATCGCGCCGCCTGTGATTGCAGTCGCGCCCGATTCCATCACGTTTCTGCTCGATACCGATCAAACCGGTACGGAAGTATTGACTATAACCAACAATGGCGGTAGCCCGCTGACCTTCGAGATTCACGACGAAGAGGCGAACGCCGCGGCCTTGGCCGCGGCAGGTGCGGGCGAGAAACTCTATTGGACCAACGTGGGTGGGAGCTTTCCTCCGACGCAAATCCGGCGCAGCAACTTGGACGGCAGTGAAGTCGAGACGATTTTCTCCGGCACTGGCAACGTGCGCGGTCTCGCTATCGACGATCAACACGATCGCGTCTATTGGTGTGATTCATTCCGCCGCGAGGTTTATTCCAGCACGCTCGCGGGCGACAGCGTCAAAGCGTTGGTGAGCAATCTCAATTTTCCTTTGGACATCGCTTTGGATGTGCCGAATGGCAAAATGTACTGGACGGATCTGAATAACGGCACGATTAGCCGCGCCAATCTTGACGGCACCGAAGTAAAGGTGCTCATTGTCGGCATGGCGAACCAATTCACCGATAGCGAGGAGGACGTACAGCGCGCCGCGGCACTGGCCAATAATGCCAATGCGAACGCCGTGCTCAACGGGCCGTTTGGCCTTGCGCTGGATTTGCAGAACGGCAAAATTTATTGGACAGAACTTTTCGGCGGCCGCATTGGCCGGGCCAACTTGGACGGCAGCAGTGTCGAAACGTTTCTGTTCGCGAGCAGCCCGCGCGGTGTTCGCGTCGACGCTGCCGGCGGCAAACTCTATTTTCTTGAGTCCGGCACCGATCGCGTCAAACGCGCCAATCTCGCCGACGGCTCAAATGTGGAAACGTTGGTGACGTTGCCTTCGGCTGCTTTGCTCGAATTGCTCGAGCTGGATTTGCGCGCACAAAAAATGTATTGGACCGACTTCGGTCTCGACAATATTCAGCGCGCCAGTTTCAACGGCAGCAGCCTCGAGGTGGTACAGCAATCGCCGAACTCGATCGATTCGTATGGAATTGCCGTAGCGAGTGCGGGCTGGCTCTCCGAAGTTCCGCCACGCGGGACGGTCGCTCCGGGTGCGAGTGCGAGCGTTGCCGTCACGGCTGATCCCAAAGGCCTCTCCACCGGCAACTATGCCGCAAATATTTTTATTGCGTCGAACGATCCGGTTGACAGTGTAACCGTTGTGCCGGTGCGCTTGCGCGTGCGTTCGAGTGACGTGCTCATCGCGGTCGCCGATACGACGAACGGCGTGCCGAATGACACCGTGTCCGTGCCGGTCACCTTGGATTTCAGCAGCCCGATTGCATTGAATGGTCTGCAGGCTGCACTCAAGCTTTCAAATCCGTCACTCGTGTTTGTCGGCTTTACGCCCGGCCCGATTGTGCCCGGTGGATTGAGCGTGCAAGCGCCGGCGGCGGATAGTTTGAGCATCTCTTTCACCGGTGCAGCCGGTCAATATCTCAACCAAAGCGGATTGCTCGCAACGCTGCAATTACAAGTGGCGAGCAATGCCACGCCGGGACAAGTCACGAGCTTGTGCTTCTTTAGCTTGAGCGCTGTGGATAGCGCCGGCAACTCACCTTCGTTTGCGGGCAAGAACGGCTTGTTCATCGCGCGCAAAGCGCCGGAAGTGAGCGGCAACGTCAAATACGCGCGCGTGTCGGGCGGCGGCAATGCTGCGAAACCCGTGGCCGGACTCTCGGCAGTGCTCTCGCGCAATGGTGTTGTGTTGCAAGAGCAAGTGACGAACAGCACGGGCAACTATGCTTTGCTCGGCATTTTGCCGCGCACCAATTATCGCGTGGAGTTGCATCGACAAAGCGGCGGGCTTGGTTCTGCAGTCACACCCACGGATGCGTTGCTCGCGTTCAATGCTTATTTGGGAACCATCACTCTCTCCGGTTCGCAAAGCTTGGCCGCAGACGTTGACGGCGACCTGGCAATTGCACCGGGCGATGCGCTCACCATCTTCAATCGTTTTCTTGGCGTGATCAATCAATATCCGGTGGAAGATTGGCGCGCGTTTCCAGCGAGCTATGCTATCGATACAAATGTGGAAGCGTGGAAGAGCGCGCCCGACGGTATCGAGTATCCGGTGCTGAACTCCGATCAACTCAATCAAGATTATGTTGCACTCGTGCGCGGCGACGTCGATTTGAACTGGGCGACGGCTGCCGGCGCCGCGAATGCTTTGATAACAGACACACAGAACAATGAGTCTGGCGCCGGCGCCGTGATTTTCCAATTCGCAGAAGCGCGTGCATTAGCCGGCACGGATAAAATCGTTCTGCCGATTAGGTTGAGCGGCACAGCGTTGGAACGCGGCCTCTATGCGTTCGGCGGCGAAGTGCAATACTCCGCGGAACAATTGGAAATCACCGCGGTGCACTGGGGTGAAGTAGTGCCGCAGCAAGAGTTCCGCACGAGCTACGCGCTCACCCAAGAATCCGTTTCCGCGGAAGAAAGCGGCGCAACCTCAACCCAAAAACTCCTTGGGCGTTTGCGCTTCGGCGGCTTTGCCTCAGCCACCAACGCGATTCGCCACAGTGGTGTGTTGTTGGAGCTGGAAGCGAGAATCTCGGGCAATCTTTTGGCAGGCACGGCTTTGTCGGTGCAATTGTGCGAGGCTTCGGCTGCAACCGGCGCAGGCTCACCTGCAACCCAAGCCGGAGCGAGTTTCGAGGCGGCGCACGTGACCGTGCAACAAAACGCGCAACTCATGCTCGCACCGCCGGCGTCGTTCGCGTTGCACAGCAATTATCCGAATCCCTTCAATCCGACCACGGAGATTCGCTATCAATTGCCCGAACCGGCAACCGTGACTTTGGTGATTTACAACACGCTGGGCCAGAGGGTGCGTACGCTGGTTAGTTCGGAAAAGCAAGTGGGTGGATATTATCGCGTCACGTGGGATGGTAGAAATGAAATGCAGAAAGTGGTCACGGCCGGCGTGTATTTCTATCATCTCGACGCCCAAGCCGCGAGCACGAAGTTCCAGCGGACGCGGAAGATGATGATGTTGAAATAAGTCCCATATAAGTGCCACGCACTTCGTAAGTGCGTGGCGCTTGCAATGAGTGAAAAACCGCGGTAACGAGGATTGCCATGGAAAAAATAAATTCTTCTGAAGCGAGACCTTGCGTGGATCGGCGGTGGCGCAATGTCTTTTCTGCTCTGCTCCTCTTGCTTTGTTTTTGTGCGCCGGCCTTTGCGCAGAAAGCAAAGCTGGGCTATCTCATTGATCGAACCCGGCGTCCACTTGCCCTCACCGGCGAAGAAGCAGTGAGCGCGTTGCCGCGCCTCGCGAAGCCGCACTCGGGTTATTCCAGCAACGCTGTTGGCCCAGGCTTTTTTCTCATGCAATCTTATTATGACTATGGCTCAAACGGCGGCGTGCTCACGAATATCGAGCGCAATGATGACGGCACGATGGCGATTGGCAGAATGGCGGCATTCGACCCCGCTACGAATGATCGCGGGACTTATTTTTGGTACTTTGATGGTTACTTTTGGAATTTCTATTATCGCGTTGAGCAAATTCGTCGTGGCTGGTCGAATATCGCAGCAATGGCGGATAATCGCAATGTCGTTGTTTCGCATGTTGCCAACGAAGTCAATATCGACGCTTTGCAGGGCTTTGGCATTTGGACGAGCAATATCACCGGCTTTGCCACTCCCACGCAAGCCTATTGGCCGCGCCTCACCGTCGACGGCGCGAACAATATCATTGTCTGTTCAAGCGCCAATGGCACGGTCGCCGGCATCTTTGCGAACAAAGAAATTGCCATCTCGCGCGACGAAGGTTTCACTTGGGCGCATCAACTTCTGCTGCCCGATACTAGTGTGCGCATCCCGCAATTCAATGCGGATGATCAAGCGATCGACAGCTACGGCAATCAAATCGCTGTCGCAGTGTCGGAATTTGGCGGCGACATTCACCTCTGGGAGAGTGCGAACAACGGTAGCACATGGACGTACCGAAATCTCACCAACTATCCGCGCGATATTCCCATCGGCGAAACAGCCAACCGGCCATATCGCGCTTGCGAGGCGATTTATGATGATGCCGGCCAGCTTCACATTTTTTGGGAGGCGTTGCTCGCTTCGCAAGATAGTTCGGGCACAGAGTTGGAGCTGTTCGAGAGTCGCAGCGTCGGCATACAACATTGGAGCGAAGCCACGGGAATCCAACAAGTGGTCTCATGGTCCGATATTCCGAATTCGGCTTTTGAGTCGGATGAAGCTCTATTCCGTGCGGGCGACGTGTTTACTCAGGTAAATGCGATTTCCACGCTCACCATGCAACCCCAAGCCGGCGTGGATCGCGACGGCACGCTCTATCTGCTCTTTGCTGCTTTGCGCCCGCTCGATTATGATCCGGTTGATTCCACGCATTACACGGATGTTTACGCGATTGGCTCTGCCGACGACGGCGCAACTTGGGGCGAGGTGGTGAATATCACGGACACGCCGCAGTCGGAAGATTTGTGGGCTTCGCTTGCGGATGAAGTGGATGATAGCTTGCGCTTTGTCTATCAATCCGACGGCGAGACCGGCAACAGCATTCACGGCGGCGGCGCAGCGCCGACGAATTTGTTCTACTATGCGTTTCCCAAAAGCAAAATCCCGTTGCAATCTGTGGCGCAGATCACGGTCGCTACAGCCGACACGTTGATTGGTTTTCCCGATGCCGTCGTTGCAGTGCCCATCAATTTGGCGCTCGAGGGCAATCACGTTTCGGCATTGGGCGCAGCCTTGAAGGCCACGAATCACAATTTGATCTACGAAGGCTTCACGCCCGGCCCGATCTTGCCGCCGAACGCGACCTTTTCCGTGCAAGCGCTTGCGACAGACAGCGTGCGTTTCGCATTCGCGGATTTCGGCAGCGGGCCGGTCACACAAGACGGCTTGCTTGCCACTCTGCGATTTCGCGTGGATAAAAACGCCTTCGCTGGCAGCGTCTCCGAATTGCGCTTCAGTGAAGTTTCTGCTTCGAATGCCAACTTGCAAACCGTGCGCGTGCGCAGCAATATTGGTAAGGTCAACATTCAAGTGCATGACGCGATGATTGCGATTCCCGATACGCTCATCGGTGCGCCCGGCGACACGGTTGCAGTACCCGTGTATTTGGCGGCTGCCAGCAATGAAATTTCCGCGCTCGGGGCAGCGCTGAAAGCGAGCGGCAGCATTCTGCAATTTGTGCATTTCACGCCCGGAGATATTATTCCCGGCGCAACGTTTCTAGTAAATGCGCTCAGTCCGGACAGCGTGCGGCTTGCGTATGTCGATTTCGGCGGCGGCCCCATCGTGCACGACGGCGTTTTGGCGAATCTCTATTTCGTGATCGCAAACACCGCGCAGGATGGCGCCAGCGCAGATTTAAATTTCAGCGGCGTTTCTGCCTCGCGCGCAAATCATGAAAATTTGCCCATACAAAGCCAGTCCGGCAAAGTTACCACGAAAATTTTGGCGGGAAAGATTTCCGGTGCACTCTTCGAAGACGTAAATGGCAACGGTCAGCGTGAGGCCAACGAACCGGTCTTGGCAGGCCGCAGCGTGAAACTAACCGGCGGCGGCGTGACCCGCGCCGATACCACCGACACGTTTGGAAATTTCTTCTTTGCCAATGTTGCACCGAACCGCTATCAGCTCACACAAGTATTGCCGTCGAAGTGGGTGCAATCCTTTCCGCAGCGAGTTGCTCATGAGTTTGATGTTGCCGCGGGAGCCGATTTGAATTTTGATTTTGGCAGTTGGCAATACGCGACGATAAGCGGCACGGTCTGGAACGACGTCAACGCGAACCACAAAAGAGAGGCGAACGAGCCAGGTTTGAGCAAGTGGCTGCTGACGTTGAACGGCGTCTTACCGGGCGGTCGAACGAGCAATCAAACGCTTTCGACTTCTCGCGTGGGCCGCTTTCAAGCCCTGCAATTGGGGCCCGGCCAGTATCAATTGAGCCAAAAACTGCCGCCGCTTTGGACGCAGACTTTTCCGAGCACCCAGGATTATAGCTTCGTGCTCACTTCGGGCCTCACACGCGATTCACTCGATTTTGGCGCGTTCAACATACGCATCGACACCGAGGATTCACTCGCAAAGAATTGGGCGGAAGGATTTTCGCCCATACCGGAATCGTTTATGCTCTCGCAAAACTATCCGAATCCTTTCAATCCCTCTACAAAAATATTTTTCGGATTGCCCAAAGAGACGCACGCCCGGCTTGAGATATTTGACATGATGGGCAAACGTGTGGTGAAATTGGTGGATGGCCTTTTGCCGCCGGGTTATCACGAAATCCATTTCGACGCAAGCATGCTTGCAGGCGGGCTGTACTGGTATCAACTCACTACGCCGGAAACGGTGTTGAGAAAAAAGATGATGTATCTGCGTTGACGGCAACCGCGGCTTTCTTATGAAGCGTAACGCGTCGCTCAGAGCGAAGGCTAAAAAGTAACAACCAACTTACTCCGCGGTTTGCTGGGGAAAAAACTCTTTGCTTTTATTTTCAGATTTTGCTTTTTAGCGCAACATTCGCTCGCAATCGTGTTTCAAAGCAAAGACCATTGCACTATGCCTTCGCTCTGGCGACAAGCCCTTCTCAAACTGTGCTCCCTCGAAATCCCGCCGATCTCCTTGCGCGGCGCGCTCGGCCTTTCGCTCGTCGTGCATGCGATGTTTTTTTGTTTGGCTGCCGTCCTGGTTACGAATTGGCGCTCGTCCTATTCCGGTGCGACGCCGCTTTTGTTGGAGTTTGCATTCATGCCAGGGAACGAGCTTTCACAAACGCACGAACCGGCGGCTCTCGTACCAACTGAATCTCAGCGGAACGCGCGCGAAGTTGCCGGCGCGGAAAAAACCTCATCGCGTGATGAATCGCGACCGCAAGCCGCGCAGCACGGCCCTGCTTCCTCTGTAAATGAAGAATCCCTCCCTTCTCTAGAGCACACCGATTTCGCATTGCCCGAAGAAAAGTTTGAGCTCAAAACTGCCCCGCCGGCAATGCGTGCTCGTTCCGCCGCGTCGCCGCTTGCGCCGGCTTTATTGCCGCTCACACCCAAAGAGGGGCAGAAGCTCACACACGAAATCACGAAGTTCTCCGCACGGGCGCCGTTCTTCACACAGAGAGACACGAGTTTGAAGTTTGAGACGGGAGGAAAATCTTATGTGGCGAACGTGCGGCATCTTCCGGCTTCCTCCGCCACGGGCATAGATGAAGTCGAAGTCACGCTCACCACGGATAGGAATGGCCAGCAATGGCAAACGCAGGTGCGCATGATGCGGCTGGCCTTTTCGCACTTCGCGCAGTTCGTGGACTATTGGGATCCGCACGTCGCCATTCACGACGACAAGCTCGACGGCCGTTTTCACACGAACTCTTCCTTCTCGATCAGCAGCAGCAAAGGCGTGCGGCCGGAATTTCAGGGCAAGGTCACGACTGCGGCCTTTGATATTCGCCAAGCCGAGCGTTGGGGTGTTGCCAATGACAAAGAAATTTTTCAAGGGGGCTTGGAAACCGGCGCGCGTGAGATTCGCATGCCCGGCAAATCCAATGCACTTTTTCAAACGGCCGGTCTTGCCGACTCGCTTTGTCATCGCTTCGAGGAAGAGGCGTGGATTACGTTTCATCGCGACGGGTCGTATTCATGGCGGAGCGCAGCGCAAGCGCAAACGCAAGCTCGTAAGCTTCCGCGACAGCCTTTTCTCCTCGCAGGCGGAAAGAATGCCACGCTGCACGTGCAGGGCGTGGTGTGCGGTAAAGTGCTCGTGCAAAGCGAAAAGCGCATCGTAATTGATGACGATCTCATCTATGCGCGCGCACCGGAAGATTTTTCAGATTCGGAAGATTATTTGGGCCTGGTGTGCCGGAAAAATATTTCGATCGCACCGCCGCAAGTCACCGGACCGGGTGACTTGCG
>JABWAN010000165.1 GCA_013361015.1 Candidatus Zhuqueibacterota bacterium
AGCACGTGGGAAAAACAAAGCAGCATCATGTCCGCGCAAATCGACAGTCTCAAACAAGAGCTTGAGAAAAGCCGGCGCGAAATTGCTGCTCTAAATGTTGCCCTCATGCAGACAGGTGTCAAAGACTCTGCCTCTCAAAAAAATCCTGCGCGTCCGCAGAAACCCGTTTCGACAGAGCGCAGAAACCGGCTCTTTTTGGAGACTTTCAAGATCGAGCGCCCGCAATAGGGTTCCGCTGTGTCTTCATTCACGACGCTTTTGTCTCCTTCCAATTCAAACACAACTCTACCAGCAAACGTACTCCCCATCCCGTGCCGCCTTTGGGCACAAGTGCGGTTTGCTTGGTCGAAGAAGCCATCGCCGCGATATCCAGGTGCGCCCATTTGTATCCTGCCACAAACGAAGCCAGAAACGCCGCGCCCTTGCTAGCGCCCGCGCCTCTTTTGGAAGCAACATTACGAATGTCCGCAATTTCGCTTTCGAGCTGTTGCGAGAATTCCGGATAGAGTGGCAGCTCCCATACGCGCTCGCCGGTATGCTGGGCCGCGCTCTTGATGCGTGATGCAAGTGCGGCATCATTTGCAAACAAACCGGCAGCCGCATCACCGAGAACATAAAACATTGCCCCTGTTAAAGTGGCGATATCGATCACGGCCTCCGGTTGGAAGCGGCTGGCATAGGCGAGGGACTCAGCAAGAATCAAGCGGCCCTCAGCATCGGTGTCGGCAACTTCTATGGTTTTGCCGTTGCACGCGCGCACTACATCACCCGGACGCTGCGCAGTGCCGCTCGGCATGTTTTCCACCAACGGCAGCAATCCCACCAAATGCAGCGGGGATTCGAGTTGCGCCAACGCACACATAGCGGACAGCACAACGGCTGCGCCGGACATATCGTACTTCATGTCCAGCATCGATTCCAGAGGTTTGATTGCCAGGCCGCCGCTGTCAAACGTAACACCCTTGCCAACGAGCACAAGAGTTGATTGGTTGGCCGCACGCGCAGCGTTTTCCAAAATCACGAAACGTGGCGGCTGCAAACTGCCTTGCGCCACACCCAAAAGAGCACCCATGCCGTTTTCGCGAATTTTATGTTCGTCCCATACTTCACAAGACAGTTTCGCTGCACGTGCGCACTCTTGTGCGACCTCGGCAAAGCGCGCCGGTGAAAGCTCGTTGGGCGGTGTGTTCTGCAAATCGCGCGTGCGGCAAGTCCACGTTCCCAAAACCTCTCCAATATGTGCGCCGGATCTCACGGCCGCTTCGTGTTTGGAATCTTCGAGCAAGACTGTGAGCGTTTGCAGCACGGAGTTATTCTTGTCCGTTGGCGTTTTATATTGCATGAAACGATAATTCGCGAGCAACACCGCTTCTGTGACCAGCCGTGCTGCGTTTGCGCAGCCAAACTGATCAAGGAGCGGCCCGGCTAGCGGAATGCAAAGCTCTTTGATTCCTAGTTTTCGGCATGCCGCAACCGTGTTGGCGAGCACGCGCTGCAGAAATGCGCCATCGAAATTTTCATCTTCTCTGTCACGTCCGATGCCGGCCACGAGCAAACGTTGCGCGGGCGCGTCTTCGAGATAGAGCCAGCGTAGTTCTCTCGCTTTGCCGTGAAAATCACCGCGCTGAACGAGAGTCGTGACTTTGGAAAGATAACTAGTGGGTTGGGAAAGATTGAAGGCCGCGATTTTTTCAGGCGCAGCGGGCGGAGCGAAAAGCAGCACTAGTGCGGAAGTCTTTTGCGTTTCCACGGAATTGCACGAGACCGTGATTTCCATACCATCCTCCTGTTGCAGTGCGATGAGTTGCGTGGCGGTTGTGCGCGCCAATCGTGTGAGGGAAAGCGGATTGAATTGCTTCAAGGCTGCCAATCCGGAAAAACCTTCCCTCGCACAGGGCATGAGTTTCAAAGCGACAAATTCAAGTTAGTGCCGGAAGAAAGAGCGTTTATAGGCGCCTCCAAAATTCTGCAGCATGAAAGTTTAGCAATTCGTTTTGCACGCGTTCCAGACTGGCTAGACCGCCCTCTGTGATGACACTGTATGCGTGGTGTAGTTCGATGTCCTCAAAGTAAAAATTGTGCGGTTTGACATTGGGCGGCGCTTCCGCCCAGATTTCAGCATGCGGCTGTTCCGGCTCTTGCCCGAGGGGCAAATAGGTTGGCCACAATTTATTCTGCCCCGCGAGAACCACAACAGGAATCTTCAACACAGAGGCCAGCAGCGCCAAGCTGCGCGAGCCGATCTTGTTCACGAAAGCCTTCTCCGAGATCCAATCTGCGCCGAGCAGAACGAGATCGACTGTGTTCACGAAACACGCGCGCGCATCATCCACAAAAAAATGCACTGGCATTCCGGCGCGCGCCAATCGTTCTGCCATGCGCCGGCCCTCATTGGCCGGCCGCCCCTCACTAAGGTACACTTCTACCTTTACACCTTTAGCATGAGCATTTTCTAAAACCGCTGCCACCGTGCTGCTGTAGCTATGCGTGAGCACGCGCGGCTTTTCGGCGAGCAGTGGGAAGGCATGCTGGGCGATTGCAGCGTTGGCTTGCGGAGATTGTAAAATCTCTTTGTGAAGCAATGCCAGCGCTTGTGCAATACGTTCCTTCTCACTCAAAGATTCTTGTTCGAAAATGAGGGCAAGATTGTTCGCGAGATTGTACAGCGGCGCCATGGCTGGCTGCGCTTGCAACAACGCGCGCAGCCACTGCGGCCATTCTTGCAGAGCCGCTTTGGTTTGATCAAGCAAAGACAAGTGCTGCATGAAAAGCTGCAACACGCGCGCATAGATCTCGCTCGCGCCGGAAAGATTATCCACGGCAATTGCACGCCATAGGGAAGTCGTTTTTGCATTCATGCGGCCTCCTCGCACACTGCGTTCCGCAAAGCAGTTCTTTGCGGCTAATCTGAAGGTAGCACATTGCTTTCAAATTCGAAAAGTCATTCTACGTGGGTCCAATCATGAAATTCAATCTGCGAAACTTCCTTTTGCTCGCCCTCTTGATTTCTTCCTGCCAAATGGAAAAACCCGTAGGCCCGGGCGACGCGGCGAAACTCTCAATAACGATACTAAAGCCGAGCGCGTTGGAAAAATATTGCGCCGCACAAAGCATGGATACGTTGCGCTGCGTGATCAGCAAAGGCGACTCCGTGCACGCCGATCAAATCATGGCCATGCCGGATTCCTCTTTACAAATTGAATTTGAATTGGAAGCCGGCGATGGTTACAGCGTTGTGCTTTACGGCTTCGAGCAGGGCGAACTCTCGCATCGCGCGCAACGGATGAATCTCAATCTCAAAGCCGGAAAAACTACAACGCTCTCGCTGACACTCGTCGTTTTTCAAGTTGGCTTGCGCGAGCCTGCCACTGGCTCAGCACTGAGTGAGAGCACCCCGACATTGCGTTGGGAAACGCTGCCGGGCGCAACGGCTTATGAGCTGCAACTCAGCAGCGACGAGCGCTTTGTGACCATCATTGTTTCACAGAGTATGCTCACCACAAACTCGTTCGTTGTGAAGTCCGCACTGCCGGAAAACATTTTTTACTGGCGCGTGCGTGCGCGTGATAGCGCGAATCATTGGGGCAAGTGGTCGGCAACCAGCAGCTTCACCATCAACCTCACCGGCGAGCTTCCGCCGAATCTGCTCGCGCCTGCGAATGGCGTTTTCCTCAGTGATCATCTTCCAACTTTCGAATGGGGACCGGTGGAGGAGGCGCAAGCGTATCACTTGCAAGTCAGCACCAATAGTGGCTTTGCCGTGCTCAGCTTCGAAGCACAACTTACCAACACGTCTTTTCGCAGCCCGCTTTCATTAAGCCCAGGCCCGCTCTATTATTGGCGCGTGCGCGTGCAAGATGCGCAAGGCAGTTGGGGCCCTTGGTCCGCAGTGTGGAGTTTTAGAATTGAGCTATCCGGCCCGGCCGCGCCGGTGTTGCTTGCGCCTGTGAACGGCGATGCGATCAGCAATGCCATGCCGAATTTCATGTGGAATGCCAGCCCCGGCGCGGCGCAGTATCATCTGCAATTGGCGGGCGACAACAAATTCACGCAATTACTTTTTGACGACTTCAATCTTGTGAACAATGCGTTCGCGCCCGCGCAGCCCTTGCCCGACACGACAATTCATTGGCGCGTGCGCGCGCAGAATCACAGCGGCGCGTGGGGAGAATGGTCGGTCGTCGCGGCCTTCAAGATTATCACCCGCGCTGCGCTCGCCTCGCCGCAGAATGGCGCAGCACTGAATGACAACACGCCGACGCTGAGTTGGCAGGCCGTGCCGCAAGCCGATCGCTATCGTTTGCAAATCAGTGCGGACGCGCAGTTCTTCACTCTGCTACTCGAACAGGATAATATCGCGAGCCTTGCGCATACCGTGACGGAGCCGCTCGCGGACGGGCTTTACTATTGGCGCGTGCAGCCGCGCGATCAAAGCGGGCAATGGTTGAATTGGTCTTCCGCGTTTCGCTTTACGATCATCACCAGCGCGCCGGACGCGCCCATTCTGCTCATGCCCAACAACAATGCGTTTACCAATGTCAACACGCCCACATATGATTGGTCTTCAGTTGCGAATGCAACGGAGTATCATCTGCAAGTGAGCGCGAGCGCCGATTTCTCCGTTTTAAGACTTGACAAGTGGTCGCACGGCAGCGCGTATGTCGATGCGCGTTGGGTGCAGGAAGATCGCGGCAGCTATTTGGAATACCCCAGACTCCCCGATGGCACGTATTACTGGCGTGTGCAAGCAAAGAACATCGCCGGCAGTGTGGGCGAATGGTCGCCCGTTTGGAGCTTTACAGTTGTATCGCCTGCATTGCTTGCGCCAAGTTTGCTCACGCCAACCGCAGAACAGGCGATAGCTGCAAGCATTCCGAGCTTCACTTGGATTGCGCAAGACTTGGCGCGTACATATGAATTGCAGGTGAGTTCGTCGCTGGCCTTCGATAATTTGGTGGTGCAGCAACGCAATCTTTTCGCAGCGAATTACACCCATAATCAGCCTCTGCAGAATGGGCGATATTATTGGCGCGTGCGCGCTTTTGATCAAGCGGGCACTGCAAGTTTATGGTCTGAGACGCGCCGTTTTTTTCTCGATGCCGGTTTCGGAGACATGGCTTTGATTCCCGCGGGCTGGTTCACGATGGGGAGCAGCACCGGCGAGGCCGATGAGCAGCCGCCGCATTCGGTTTATATTGATGCGTTCTACATGGACAAATTCGAAGTGAGTAATGCGCAATTCAAAGCCTTCTGCGATGCAACCGAGAGAGTTTATCCGCCGGAACCGATGCCCGGATATTTGCACGACTATCCCGATTATCCGGTCGTGAATATCACGTGGGAACATGCGCAAGCCTTTGCAGCGTGGGTTGGAAAGCGGTTGCCGACCGAGGCGGAGTGGGAGTATGCCGCACGTGGTGGACTCGAAGCTAGGGAGTATCCTTGGGGCGATGAAACGCCGGCAACGCGCAGCAATTATCAAGAGTATCGCGGCGCGTTGACGGCGCAAATGGCGAAGTTCAGCAAGGACCGCGGCCCTTTGCCGCGGGGCAGTTTTTTTCCGAATGCCTTCGGACTGTTCGATATGAGCGGCAACGTGTGGGAATACTGCCGCGACTTCTATGACGCGAGTTATTACAGTCGCAGCGGGGAGCGCAATCCCGGCGGGCCGGTTTCGGGAACGCGGCGCGTGGTGCGCGGCGGTTCGTGGCAAGAGGCGAACGCGAGTGACTTGCGCTGCGCGAAGCGTTCGCACTATCATCCGCTCGCGCGCCAAATTCACGTCGGGTTCCGCTGCGTGAAAACGCCGTGACACCGAGAAGTACGGCGCGTTATCACGGAATCGGAAGCTGTGCAAGCCGAAGGAAGATGTTTGCAAATGTTCTCATTTTTTTATACAATCGACGCAAATGAAAAGGAGCTATGATGGTAAAATCGAAAGTGATAAAAGCTCGAATTGAGCCTGCTCTCAAAAAAGAGGTCGAAGAGATTTTTGAAGAACTGGGGTTGTCAGCCGACGAAGCGATCATTTTATTCTATCATCACGTCAAGCTTTATCGCGGCATTCCCTTTAATCTTAGAATTCCAAATCGCACGACTCTAAAGACTTTTAAAGATACCGATGCTGGGAAGAATTTAGTTCGATGCAAAGATGCAAATGACATGTTTCGTAAGTTGGGGATCTGATGCGAATCCCGGTTTACACAAAACAGTTCGAACGAGATTTGAAGAAGAGTCTATAGAGGGGCAGAGAGGCTACGAAGATCAAACGCGTTATAACCAAGTTGATTGGCGAAGAGAAACTAGACCTCAAGTATCGCGATCATAAGCTCCAGGGAAAATACGAAGGACGGCGAGAGTGCCATATTGAGCCGGATTGGTTGCTCGTTTATAGGCCGGCGGGTGATGAAATTATTTTCGAAAGAACCGGTTCGCATTCCGATTTGTTCTAAAGCAGCATCGGGGATTGCAAGGCGCCTACCTTAGACGCAACCTCATAACAAAAAAGGAGAAAGCGAACCGCGCCTTCTCCTTCAATTTTTCTCCATAAAATCCTGCCCGTTTACATCACCGATCTCGCCAGGTCTTGAAAGATTTCCATCCAACGCGCCGGAGAGATGCCCAAATTCAGCGTGCCGAACGCGGCGATGAACAGCGCGAGCGCAACTGCGGGCAGCGGATCGAGTGCGGGCTTCTCTTCATCATTCTTGTGCATGAACATTTGCACGACCACGCCAAGATAGTAATACAAGCTTATCATCGAATTGATCACACCGAGAATGACGATCCACAAATAGCCCGATTGCACCGCAGCGAGAAAGACATAGAATTTGCTGATGAAACCCGCAGTGAGCGGAATGCCCGCGAGCGAGAACATGAAGATCGACATTGCGACGGCAATGAGCGGATGGCGATACGCCAGGCCGCGCAGATCATTCAGATTGATGTTGTCACGCTCGCCGCGCGCCATGAAGGCGATCACACCGAACGCGCCAACGTTCATGAACGTGTAGCTCAACAGATAAAACAAAACTGCGGAGCTCCCCAGCTCACTGTTTGCGAGTACGCCGACGAGTATATAACCCGCGTGCGCAATGGAAGAATACGCGAGCATGCGTTTGACATTGTCTTGCCGCAACGCCACGATATTGCCGATCGTCATGGTCGCGACGGCGATCACCCACATGACTTGCTGCCAATCAATATTGCTCATCATGCCCGAAGTGATCACAACGCGTAGCAATGCTGCAAAGCCCGCGGCTTTCGAGCCGGTGGCCATGAATGCGGAGATCGGTGTGGGCGCGCCTTCATAAACATCCGGCGCCCAGGTATGAAACGGCACGAGCGCAATTTTGAATCCGAAGCCCACGACCATCAACACGAGACCGGTGGTGAAAAGGGCGGGGGAAGAAATCGCATTGCCATTGGTCGCGCTGATGGCTTCGGCAATGGCGCTGAGTTTTGCGCTGCCCACGCTGCCGTAAACCAACGCGATGCCGTAGAGCAAAAAGCCGCTCGCGAATGCGCCGAGCAAAAAGTATTTGAACGAAGCTTCGAGCGAGTGCTTGTCGCCGCGGCGAAAACCGGCGAGAATATAAAGCGAGACCGAAAGCGTTTCGACGCCGAGAAAGAGCGTAAGCAGATGCGCGCTCGCGGCCATCAAATTCATGCCCACGGTGGCGAAGATGATGAGCGCAAAGTATTCGCTCACGAGCAGAGAGCTGCCCTCGAGCGAATTGAGCGAAAGCAAAATCGTCAGCCCGGCGGCGATCATAAACACGACGGCAAAACCGTGGCTAAACTTGTCCACGGAAACCATGCCATTGAAGATGAGCGCTTTGTCACTCCAGTTGTGGTTGACGATGATGAACACCGCGATCGCGATACCGATCAACACCACTGCCGCCATGGTCTCGCGATATATACGCGGAAAGATCAAGCCCAGTATCAACACGCCGAGCCCGAGCAACGTCAACGTCAGCGTGGGCAGGAACAGCAGGAAATCTTGCGCGGTGATGCCGATACTGGTCATTGAACACCTCCCGCGCTGCTAGTAACTCCCTCCTTGAGGGGGGCCGGGAGGGTGTTATTCGGAGCAGCATGATTATTCAAATTCACCTCTTCGCTCTTCAAATCTTTGTCATCAGCATTTACTTCCGAAGTAGATACGAGCGACACCCCTCGAACCCCCCTCAAGGGGGGAATCGTTGGGAGAGCGCCTTCGACTTGAAGCGGAGATTTCTCTGTCTCTGCCTGCGCGGCCACATACGGCGCGAGGCCGGGCGCGTCATTAACTTTCGCGGCGCGCGCTTGCACGTTGCGAATGAGATAATCCACCGAGGTTTCCATCTTCGCCAAAAAAGGTTGCGCCCACACGCCGATGAGAATCATCATCGCCGTCACCGGCGCGAGAATCATAATTTCGCGCGTGGAAAGGTCTTCGAGCTTCGCGTTCTCTTCTTTATCCAACTTGCCAAACATGACGCGCTGAAACATCCACAGCATATAAACCGCGGCGAAGATCACGCCCGTGGCGGCAAAGGCCGCGTACCATTTGTTGCTCAA
>JABWAN010000166.1 GCA_013361015.1 Candidatus Zhuqueibacterota bacterium
TTCGCAAACCGGCGATCGCATTTATGTAGATGGCAGAATGCGGCCGCATCGTTCGGTGGAGTCCCGGTTTAAAATTACCGTGCCTGCCACCTTCACTCTGGATCTCAGCACGCAAGGAGGCGATATTTCCATCGATCGCGTGAAGGGCAACACGACGTTGCGCACTTCCGGCGGCAATATTGAATTGCTGAGCACCGGCGGCATTGTGAAAGCCAAAACCTCCGGTGGTGACGTGGTCGTTCGCGATGCTGAGGGCACTGTGGACGCCAAAACTTCCGGCGGCGATATGGAGCTGGAACGCATTAAAGGGCGGCTTGATGCCACCACTTCCGGCGGCAACATCACTTTGCGTTCCGCAGATAAAGAAGTGAACTTGCGCACGAGCGGCGGCGACATTGAAATTCTCGAGGTCGGCGGCAATATCATCGCGAGCACTTCCGGCGGTGACGTGCATGTGGAAAACACCAGCGGCAATGTCGAGGTTTCTACCTCCGGCGGCGATTTGGTTTTGCGCGACATCAAAGGCGAGCTCCAAGCCGGAACCTCGGGTGGCGATATTCGCGCGGAGCGCTTGCACGCTGCCAGCCGTTTGAAAACTTCCGGCGGCGACATTTCCGTGCGCGCCTTGATGGCCAGCTTGGACGCGTCGACCTCCGGCGGCAATGTAGAGGTGGCAATGACGCTGGTGGATTTCAAAAAGCCGCACAGCCTTGCGCTCAGCAGCAGCGGCGGTGATATTGAATTGACGATCCCGGAAAAATTGCCCGCAAAGATTTTTGCCGAAATTTATCTGGAAAGCAAGTGGGGCTGGGGCGAACGCTACGATATATCTTCGGACTTCCCGCTTAAAATCGAGCGCGGCGAAGGCGAGCGCCGCTCCGCAGAATACATTCGCGGCCAAGGCGAAATCAACGGCGGCGGCGATCCCGTCACGCTGAAAACCAGCGCGGGAAATATTACGATTCGAAAAGGGCGCTGACAAAATCCGGCGGGCGAGCCACACCCCAATGGACGCTTCGCCCGCTCACGGCAAATCCCACAGAAATGCTCTCTGAAGTTGCATTTCTGTGGGATTTGTTTTTATGTGGGTGAATCTGTTTACTCTACAGAAAGCGTTTTCATTTCCAAAGGGCAAAAGTAGCCAGCGTTGCTGAATAGCTCTCTGAATGAGAACTGGTGAAGACCAGTGAAAGCCGGTGTGCGATTGCTGCCGGCTTTTCTAATTTTGTAACGAAAATTTTTTTCTGCACGCGCGCGGTGATGCTGCAATTACGCAGTATGTCGGTATATTCTGATGATTGCATTTCAACGCGGAGCGTTTGTGCGGACCAGCATCATCTATCATAAAACCGGCCGGTTTGAAGTGGAAACCGGGAGCACGATTCTGGAGGCTTCCAAATGTTTGGGGTTGTTTCATGACTGCCACTGCGACGGAACTGGACAGTGCCTAAGTTGCGTGGTGTGGATTCTTGGGGGAGAGCAAAACTGTTCGCCGGTGGAAAAACATGAAGCACAAATCTTGGCCGCACACCATCTCCGCCCTCCCATTCGCCTGGCATGCACGACAAAGATTCTCGGCCCGATTCGATTGCAAATCTTAGTGCGCGAAGAAAGTGAAGTCACAGCCATGATGAGCAACCCTTCTCAAATTATGCCCCCGTTGCCCGGAACCCAGCTTCCGCTCGTGCTTATGAAAACCACGTTGCATGGTTTCGAGGTGTTTGCGGTAAATAGTCTGCCGCATGACAGCGTGCGCATACTGCACCAATTCCGTAGCACGCTCGAAACATTGCTACGGGAACATGGCGGCCAAATTATCGAAACGCACGGCGCTAGTGTGCTGGCGGTGTTTGGCCTCGAAGGCGAAATTCGCGATGCCATCAACAGCGCCGTTGGGTGCTCCCGTCGCCTGAGTGTGGCATGCAAAGAACTGAAGGAATATCTCACGCGGCATTTTGAAGCGAATGTGGGTTTGGGAATCGGCTTGCACGTGGGGTTGACGACCGTGGGGAAGATCGGCAGTGCACCACGGGAACAATGGGTGGTGCTCGGCGAAACACGGCAAATCACCGAGCAGTTGCTCAAATTAACAGGAGCCGCCAAAGCGGATATACTCGTCTCGGAGCCGGTCTTCGCCTTGATTCGCGATCGCTTCCCAATCAAACGCGCCTTCAGTGCGCGCATGCCGGGCAAGGAGCAGCGCAGCAATGTTTTCGAGGTGCAAGCGCAAAGCACCGGGTTTGTGATGGAGATGGCGGCGTAGAGGCTTTTTGTAATGGCTAGCCGAACGACCAGCTTTTTGAAATTCTTTCTTGCGTGATAATTCTTTTTCGACAGAATGTTGTTGGGCGTGAATTCAATGCCTAGTTCACGCGCAACTTTTTTGCCACCACCCGTTTTATCTGCTCCCGATTCACCCAACCTGATTTGTTCCCCGCGAATTTAATTTGATACCACTCGCCTTGTTGGCGCGCCACTTCATAGCGCCCGCCGGTCCGCAACATACCCAATCCTTTGAATGAAGCTCCCGGCCCGGAACGCACGACTACTTTCTTTGCAGTGGCGGTAACATACTGTTTGCCGAAATTTTCATCCTTCTTTGTCGAAGGCAGTGTCGGCTTAATTGCATCGGAAGCCTCAAGTGGAAGCGAGTCCGTGTTGGTGGAACTGAGCATCGAGAAAGAAGACATTTCATTATCACCCGAACGCGAGGCAAAATCACTGTCACCTTCTCTTTGCGCGCTGCGCTTCACTCTGCCGAACTCCACCGTGAGCGAAAGCGCATGGCCGTCTTTGTTGAGGCCGTCTTGCACCGCAAAGTTATAATCCAGCCTCACGAGAGAAGTCGCCACGGGAATCTCGAAACCGAGCCCGGTGTTGAAGGCATTTTGCGAATAGCCGAGGCGCAACGGCAGCACTCGCACGAGCCGCAATTCCGAACCGACGCGAAAGGCGCCGTTATTTTGCTGCGCAACGTTTTGCGAGGAAGAATAATGATAATCCACGGTCACCAAATACTGCGGCGAAAACTGCAAACCCATGCCGAGCATGAAGGTTTTGGGAAATTTTTCTTGCCGCCCGCTGCTCCAGCGATAGTTCGAGATGAAATCCTGCCAATGGCCGCCAAACGAAAGCATGGGCGTGGGCTTGATTAAAAAGCCGAGCGAGGCGGAATAGCCGAAAGCACTTTCATTAAAAAGGTTTTGATGCACGAGCTTCACGCCCGAACCGGCGTACAACCATGAATTCACATGATAGCCCCACATGAGTGCAAAGGCATTCTCGTCGTCCGAAAAATAATCGTCGGGGTTCGTGGTGTTGGTCTGCCGTGCCTCAATGCCGCCCGTGCGGAAGCCGGTCCACCCCAAGCCCAGCGCGTGATTCGCTCCCAACGGCATTGTTGTGCCCGCGAAAGTGAAGTTGCGATCGAAGCTGTAGCGACGCTGCGTGAGGGCCACTTGCCATGCCGGTGAAATGGCCAATGCGGCCGGGTTCCAATAAATCGCTTCCGGCCCGCTCGCCGCGGCAACGTAAGCATCGCCCATGCTGCCGGCGCGTGCGCCAATTCCCATGCGCATGAACGCTCCGGCGCTGCCGAGGCTTTGCGCAATACTGTGGGAAGCGAGGCCGATGAGGCATGTGGCAAATACAACCGGGAAAATTCGAAACGAAAAAGAATGGAAGTTCATCTCAATATCCAAAAATATTCCGAATGGTTTGTCGCACCTCAAAGAGGCGCCGCCAAGCTTTCTGAATCAACATACCCTACGGCATCACGACGACTTTGACGACGCTCCTTTGGTTCTGTGTTTTTACCTCGACATAGTACAATCCCGGCGAAACTTGCACGCCGTTCAAATCCGTGCCGTCCCACACCTCACCGAGATTTTCTCCGGCGGAGCGTTGCACTTGATCGAGCACGGTTTTAATCAAATCGCCTTTCACGTCGTAGACATTAATGCTCACGCGGCCCGGGTCGGCAAGATAGTACCGCACCGTGGTGGCTCCGTTGCCGGCGCGAAAAGGATTGGGAAAATTGTACGTTCGTTCTAAAGTTTTTTCATTGCTAGGCAGGGTCGTATCTCCTCCCGCGGCTGCCGGCAACACGACTTCCTGTGAATGCGCGCTTTCATTGCCGCTGGCATCATACGCGGTGACCGCGAGATAGTACGTTTTGTCGCGCGGCAAACTATCCAAGCTATAGCGCGTGCGTTTGCCGACATTGACGACCGTGTTGTACTGCTTCGGCTTCTCGCCGATATAGACTTTGTATCCCGCAAGATCGCGCTCGACATTTGGCTGCCAAAGTAATGTGGCTGCGGCCAAGCAATTCGGCCACAGCTTGCGCCAATATGAGAGAAAGTTCCTATTCCAAAAATCCATGATAGTGCGTGTGAACATGTTTTGAACAATAAGAATCCATTGGGCTACACGACCCAGAGAAGATTTTCCATTGACAATACAAAACGTGCGCCACCAAGCTCCGCTTGCAGGCGCAGCAATATGCGCGGCTATTTTTTTGGAATTAGTGGAGATTCAAGCAAGCAAGTTTGCTCGCGATTACATTCATGTGCGACCGCGCCTCGTGCGCAAATTCCGATTCGTGATTGCCGGAAGAGGAAATTACGTTTTTCGCGCGAGACCGATTGGCTTACCTTGAACACGAATTGCAATGACGAGACGCCGGTGACGCCAAACTGTAAAGTACGCCCCACAGTTTTCATAAAGCCGCAAAATGTCTCGGGCCCGTGTGCCAGCCGCACGGCTTTCGGGGTAATATGCATCGCGTCTTTTGGCTTTGTCGCTGCTCGTTCTGGCGTGTCATCTGCGTTTGTTTACCGAGGGGGCTAGTTCAACGAGGTGACATAAAGCGCTGCGCAGATTTCAAAGAGCCAAAGCCTGTGCTTTCATGCAAGGCGACGAGCACCAGCGAGCAAACCACCAAACCACGGCGATGTCACTCAGAAGAAATTTGAACGGTCGCTTTTATAAGGGGGCTTGAGGACGATGATCAATTTCAAATTCATTGTGACACGTTGCGGGCGCGCACATGCTTTCGGCTCCAAGCCACCTCGCGCGCAGAGGCCACCTCGGTAAACAAGCGGAGAACGCCCCTCGGTGCAGCAACGACAGAACCCAAAAGACCAACCCTAGCAGTGCGCGTTGAATCTCAGAGCCATTGAGCCGCAACCGTGTTACGTTTTCCACCGAGGCGGACTACAAAACCGCCGAATTACCGCTTGACACAATTGCAAAAAAAATGTATTATGCCCACGCTTATGCGAACCCACCTGAAGCCTTTTTCTGTGTCTCAGATTTTGCCTCTTTATCGAGGCGCAGGGAAAGGTTTTTCTATTGCCCCAGGCAAAACGCGTAGTGCTATGAACCGTTACACAACTTCGCATGTCGCTCCCAGGATGACGGCCTCCCCTAGCAGATTCAAAGCCGAGATCATGAACGCGCCGGGCTTCAATCGGACGCTCTCGCGCTTGGCGAATGAAATCATCGAAAAGAACCGTGGCGTTGAAAACCTGGTCATGGTGGGGATTCGTACGCGCGGCGTTCACGTGGCGCAGCGGTTGATCGAGAAAATCGAGCAAATTGAAGCGCGCAAAATCCCGCTCGGCTCTTTGGATGTCACGCTTTATCGCGACGACCTTTCCTACAATCAACGCGGAATGATGCGGCGCATGAAGCAATCCCGCGTGCAGATGACGGACATTCCTTTCAATCTCGACGGCAAAGTGGTGATTCTCGTCGATGACGTATTGTACACTGGGCGCACCATTCGCGCGGCGCTCGACGCCTTGATGGATTTTGGCCGGCCTGCCAAAATCCAGTTGCTCGTAATCATCGATCGCGGCCATCGCGAATTGCCCATTCGTGCGGATTTTATCGGCAAAGAAATGGTGACGACGCCGGGAGAAGAAGTGAGAGTGAAGTTGGCGAGTGTTGATGGTGTAGATGCCGTGGATCTAGTCGACGTATTGGATGGATGAGAAAGGCAAGTAAATATCCGACACCACCGCCCGGCAGCCAATCAGTCCACGCTCCGTAGGTCACGGAACCAAACTCGAGGTCTGAATGGTCATTTCAAAAAATTTGCTGGGCTTGGAAAATACGAAGCGCGAGGAAATCGCTCTTATTCTAAAAACTGCCCAGCAGTTCAAGGAAGTTTTAAGCCGCCCCATTCCCAAAGTTCCTACCCTGCGCGGTAAAACTGTCGTCAATCTCTTTTTTGAATCTTCCACGCGCACCCGCATTTCTTTCGAACTCGCCGAAAAAAGACTTTCCGCAGATACCATCAGTTTCACCACTTCCGGCTCTTCCGTTTCCAAAGGCGAAACCTTAAAGGACACGGTGCGCAACATCGAAGCGATGAAAATCGATATGGTCGTCATTCGGCATCAATCTGCGGGCGCCCCGCACATGCTCGCCCATATGATCGAGGCCGGCGTCATCAATGCCGGCGACGGCCAGCACGAACATCCCACGCAAGCGCTGCTCGACATGATGACGCTCACGGACAAGTTCGGCAAGCTTGAAGGCCTCAAAATCGCGCTCGTCGGCGATATTCAACACAGCCGGGTCGCGCGCAGTAATATTTTCGGATTGCAGGCCATGGGCGCGCGCGTTGCGATGTGCGGACCGGCAACACTGCTGCCGCGCGATTATCGCGAAGCCTTCGGCTCGGACGTGGAAGTTTTTACCAATGTCGACGACGCGATTCGTTGGGCCGACGTGCTCAATGTGTTGCGGCTGCAGCTCGAACGACAACGCAACGGTCTCTTTCCTTCGCTGCGCGAGTATGCGGCGACGTTCGGCATCAATCGCGCGCGTTTGGAGGCAGCAAAGAAGAACGTGGTCATCATGCACCCCGGCCCGATCAATCGCGGCGTGGAATTGGACAACGACATTGCCGATAGCGAATATTCCGTCATTCTCGATCAAGTCACCAACGGCGTGGCCGTGCGCATGGCGACACTCTATTTGAAATGCGGCGGGGATTTGGAGGTTGTGAATGGGAATGAGTGAATCTTGTAGTAGGGCCTTTAGGCACAATCTTTTTCAAATAGACCGCGCCTAGACGAGCTGGCACCAAAAAGTCAATTCCAACAATGAAAAGCAGCCAACTGATTGTGAGCGATTTGCGGGTTGGCAGTTTTTACCCGTTGGGAAAACCTTTCCTTTTTTTCAGCGCTTCAAGTTCGAAGAGATGAATTGACATTCGTCGAATTTCTTTTTCAAACCACAGAAATCTTCCTATGCCTCGCACCCTCACCACTCAAAAGCTGCCGCGCGTGTTGATTCAAGGCGCGCACGTTGTTGATCCGGGCCTCAACATCAACCAAACGCTCGATGTCTATATCGCCGACGGCCGCATTCAAAAGATCGGGGCGAACTTGCGCGTGCACGAATACTGCGAAGTGATCAAAGCTTCCGGTTTGCTTCTCACACCGGGCTGGTTTGATATGCACGTGCATTTTCGCGAGCCGGGCCGGGAAGATAAAGAAACCGTGCTCACGGGTTGCGCCGCAGCAGTTGCGGGCGGATTCACGGGCGTTTGCACCATGCCCAACACTTCGCCTGCGGTGGATAAACGTGAAATCGTCGAGGCCATTATTCGGCAAGGCGAGCGCACAATGGTGGACGTGCATCCGATTGCCGCGGCGACCAAAGGCCGTGAGGGCAAAGAGCTTTCGGAAATGGCGGAACTCGTCGACGCCGGTGCGGTCGCGTTTTCCGACGACGGCTGCGCGATCGCAACCGCAGAGTTGACCCGCCGCGCGATGGAGTACGCGGGCATGTTCAAACGCCCGATCATCGAGCATGCAGAAGATGGTTCCCTCTGTGTTGGTGGTGTGATGAACGAAGGCGTGATGGCCACGAAGCTTGGTTTGCCGGGTATGCCCACCGCTGCGGAAGACATCATCGTCGCGCGCGATATTTTGTTGGCGGAATACACCAGCTGCCACGTGCACATTGCGCACATTTCTTCCGCGCGCGCGATTGCGTTGGTGCGCGAGGCCAAACAGCGCGGTTTGCGCGTGACGTGCGAAGTGACGCCGCACCATTTCACGCTCACGCACGAGGCCGTGAGCGGCTATGATACCAACACGAAAATGAATCCGCCGTTGCGCTCGCATGAAGACGTGGCCGCAGTCGTTGCGGGCTTGCAAGACAACACCATTGAAGTCATTGCCACCGATCACGCGCCGCACGCGGCAGAAGAAAAAGAAGTGGAATACACCGCGGCCGCATTCGGCATCATCGGCTTGGAAACCGCGCTGGGCTTGATCATTTCGAAGCTCGTTCACACCAAAAAGCTTTCGCTCGCTGATGCCATTGCGAAAGTCACAACTGCGCCGCGCCGCATCCTCAATCTGCCGCAAGCGCAAATCAAAGAAGGCGCGCCCGCGAACTTGACGCTGTTCTCTCTCGACAAGAAATGGAAAGTCGATCGCAGCCGCACGTATTC
>JABWAN010000167.1 GCA_013361015.1 Candidatus Zhuqueibacterota bacterium
CATCAGCATGATAGCGAACATCGCACAATTCTCCATGCTTTTCGGCGGTGGCCGCAGCGATGATGAAGAAGGCCAGAATCCGATTGCCGCGCTCGCGATGATCATCATCGCCCCGATTGCCGCCATGCTCATTCAAATGGCCGTGAGCCGTTCGCGCGAGTATATTGCGGATGAAGACGGCGCGCGCATCGCGGACGATCCGACGTATCTCTCAAACGCGTTGCGCAAACTGCACATGGCTGCGGAACAAATTCCGATGGCCGCCACGCCGGCCACGGCACACATGTTCATCGTCAGTCCGCTCTCCGGCGGCAGCGCGATCATGAATTTGTTCAGCACGCACCCGCCGATGGAAAAACGCGTCGCGCGGCTGGAAAGCATGAAACGGTTTTAATAGGAAACTGCGAAGATGAACTTTTCAGGATGGCAAAGTAAACTGCACGCATGGGCGGCGAAGCTGCGCAGCCTCGGGCTTCGCATGCCCTTCGCGGTGCGCATAGGATTGGCACTCGTGTTTTTCGCTTTGGGAATCGCGGGACTGTTTCTCCCCATTCTGCAAGGCGGCTTATTTCTTTTCATCTCGTTGTGGCTGATCTTCCCCGCTCACAGTGAACGCTGGCTGGAAAAACTCAAAGCAAGCTGGCGCAAAAAAGGAACGGTTCAAAACTTAAAACAGGAGATCACATCATGAAATGTCCCGCATGCAACGTCGATTTGAAAATGGCCGACCGGCAAGGCGTGGAAATCGACTACTGTCCACAATGCCGCGGTGTGTGGCTCGATCGCGGCGAGCTGGATAAGATCATCGAGCGCGCCGCTTCCGTCACCTCCGAAAGAAGGCGCGAATATGATGACGACGACGATGATGAGCGCTACAAAGAGCGCCGCTATGAGAGCGATCCTCACCGTTACCCACCGCACCGCAAACGCAAATCATTTCTCGGCGAGATGTTTGATCTTGATTAACGAACTGCCCTGTGACTCGACGCGAATGAGCGCGAATCATAACGCTGCACTCGGCAGGCTACGGACGGCTTGCCGCTTTCACCTCAACCTAATAAAGGTAATTTCATCATGAGCTTCATTTCTCCGCGCAACATGATTCTCGCCGGCGCAATGCTTTGGGCCACACAGGCCTTCGCTGCGGGCGGACACGCCGATCCGGTTGCGCCCATTCTGCTCGCGTTGATCGTCATTCTGCTCACCGCAAAATTGGCGGGCGCGTTGTTCGAACGCCTCGGCCAGCCCGCGGTTTTGGGCGAACTACTCGGCGGCGTATTGCTCGGCAATCTCATTCTGCTCAATCCCGCGTGGAATTTTTTTGAGCCATTACGCGCTTCGGTCATACAACAAGATTGGGCCGTGGTGCTTGACAGCCTCGCGCGCCTCGGCGTGATCATTCTCTTGTTCGAAGTCGGATTTGAGTCGAGCGTGAAAGGCATGATGCAAGTCGGCGCCTCGTCGTTTATTGTTGCCATCATCGGCGTGATCGCGCCGTTCATTTTGGGTTATGCCGTGAGTTGGATCTTCATCAAAGAACTGCCCGCGCAACTTGCGGCGATGGTGCCCGCGGATTTCAGTTTGAGCTACGTGCACATGTTCATGGGCGCGGTGCTCTGCGCCACGAGCGTGGGCATCACCGCGCGCGTGTTCAAAGACCTCGGCAAATTGCAAACGAAAGAGGCGCAGATCATTCTCGGCGCGGCCGTGATCGACGACGTGCTCGGCTTGATCATTCTCGCGATTGTGGCGGGCATCATTTCCGCGGCGCAAGCGGGCCAGGCGCTCGCGCTAGGCGAAATCGTGCGCTTGATCGTGCTCGCGCTCGTGTTCATCGGCGGCACTTTGGCGCTCGGGCATTTTCTTTTGCCCAAGCTCATGGCGCAAATCGCGAAGCTCCGCGCGAGCGGCATGATGCTGCTCGTCGCGTTGGTCCTCGCCTTCGGGCTCTCTTATCTCGCGAACGCCATCGGCCTCGCCGCCATCATCGGTGCGTTTGCCGCGGGTTTGATTTTGGAAGAAGAGCACTTCAAAAGTTTTCGCGATAAATTCAAACTCGAAGATTTACTCAAGCCGCTGGCCGCCGTGCTCGTGCCGATTTTCTTCGTGCTCATGGGCATTCAAGTGCGCCTCGAGACGTTCGCGAATCTATCCGTGCTCGGCGTGGCTGCGGGCATTACGCTCACCGCGATCATTGGCAAACAAGTGTGCGGCCTCGGTGCGCTGCAAAAAGGCTTGGATCGTGTGACCATCGGCGTGGGCATGATTCCGCGCGGCGAAGTCGGTCTCATTTTCGCGGGCATCGGCAAGAGTTTGAACGTGATCGACGACGCCACGTTCTCCGCAGTGGTAATTATGGTCATCGTCACGACGTTGGTCACGCCGCCCGTGCTGAAACTCACGCTTGCGCGGAGAGAGAAAGCGCTTGCTGGTGGATGAATGTTTTAGAAAAATTTCTATCGACACCTCATCAAAATGTCATCCTTGCAGGACCTTCACTAGGGCTTGAGACGAAGCCTTCTTTTGAAGTGTGTCTCAAGCGCTAGAGAAGGCTCTTCCGGAACGACAAAAAAGAGGAGAGCAACGCCCTCTGTTATTAAACAAAAAGCTTTTCATTAAAACACCTCGTCGCCATGAACAATCTCCTCACTATCGCCAAACCTGAAGACATTCCGCCGAAGTATCGTGCGACTCCCGTCGGTTTGCTGCTCGAATATCACAACGGCATGCGCGCCTTCGACGAATACACGAGCGCGCAGTTGCTCGTGGGCATGTGCATGGACAATCGCAAGCATTTGCGCATGCCGGATAACTTCGCCTATATCATTCGCGCCGGCGGCGCGAACTTGCGTTATAGCGAGTTTAAAGTTTCGTATGCCATTGCAGTGGGCGGCATTCGCGCCATCGCGTTGATCGGCCACAACAACTGCGGCATGGTGAATCTCATCGCCCGGCGCGAGCAATTCATTCAAGGCTTGATCGACAATGCGGGCTGGGAGCGAGAGTGGGCGGAGCAGCATTTCATGCACTTTGCGCCCATGTTCGAGATCGGCAGTGAAATCGATTTTGTTTTAAGCGAAGCGAAAAGGCTGCGCCTGCGCTATCCCAAAATTCAAGTCGCGCCTTTGCTCTATCTTGTGGAAGACAATCTTTTATACTTAATCAAAGAAAGCTAAACGCTCAACATGGACGCTGCAACATTCATTCTCTTTGTCCTCGGTATCGGACTTCTCATTCTCGGCGCGGAATTGCTGGTGCGCGGCGCTTCGCGGCTCGCTGCGGCGGTCGGTATCTCGCCGCTTGTGATCGGATTGACGGTCGTGGCCTACGGCACAAGCTCACCCGAAATGGCGGTGAGCGTGCAGTCGGCGCTCGCAGGTCAGGCTGACATTGCTCTCGGCAACGTGGTGGGCAGCAACATCTTCAACGTGCTCTTCATCCTCGGCATCTCGGCTTTGATTGTGCCGCTGATCGTGGCGCAGCAGCTCATCAAGCTCGATGTGCCGCTCATGATCGGTGTCTCGGTTCTCATGTTGCTTTTCGCGCTTGACGGAGCAATCAATCGCTGGGAAGGCCTTGTGCTTTTTAGCGGGGTCATTGCCTACACGGTTTTCGTCATTCGCCAAAGCCGAAAAGAAAACGCGGCAGTGCAGGCCGAGTATCAGCAGGAATTTGGCAAAGAAAAAATCAAACCAGCCACGGGCAAATTCGTGCCGTTGCAAATCGTGTATGTAGTCGCGGGTTTGGGCCTGCTCGTGCTCGGCGCGCGTTGGCTCGTGAACGGCGCGATTGCCATCGCGCAAAGTTTGGGCGTGAGCGAATTGGTTATCGGTTTGACGATTGTGGCCGCAGGCACTTCCTTGCCGGAAGTCGCGACCACGATCATCGCAAGTATTCGAGGGGAACGCGACATTGCAGTGGGGAATGTGGTCGGCAGCAACATCTTCAACATACTCTCCGTGCTCGGTCTCACCGCGCTCGTGGCACCGAACGGCATCAACGTCGCACCCGCGGCGTTGCGCTTCGATATTCCCGTGATGCTCGCCGTGGCGGTGGCGTGTTTGCCGATCTTCATCACCGGCAACTTGATCGCGCGCTGGAAGGGCGCGCTGTTCTTGGGTTACTACATCGCTTACACCGTGTATTTGATTTTGGCCGCGACGCAGCACGACGCTTTGCCGCGCTTCAGTGCCGTGATGTGGGAGTTTGTGATTCCGATTACGGTTGTCACGATTGCGGTTTCACTCGCGCGCTACGTGAAAGCGAAACGCCGCACTCATGCGTGCTAACGGCAGGATGAAAATAAAACCATGCAACGCTTTAAGCTAGGAGAACGAAATGTCAAGTGAGCTGTGGATGTGGATCGGCTTCAACGTATTTGTGTTGGCGATGCTCGCGCTGGATTTGGGCGTTTTTCATCGCAAGGCGCATGAGGTGAAAATCAAGGAAGCGCTCATCTGGAGCGGCGTTTGGATTGCGCTGGCGCTGGTCTTTAATTATGGTCTCTATCTTTGGCGCGGCCCGCAAACGGCATTGGAATTTTTGACGGGTTACCTCATTGAGAAGTCGTTGAGCGTGGACAACATTTTCGTGTTCATTATGATCTTCGCGTACTTCAAGGTGCCGGCGGTTTATCAGCACAAAATACTCTTTTGGGGCATTCTCGGCGCGCTCGTCATGCGCGCGATCTTCATCGCCACGGGTGTGACGTTGATCGAGAAATTTCATTGGGTGATCTACGTCTTCGGCGCGTTTTTGATCATCACCGGAATCAAGATGGCCGTGCAGAAAGACAAGGAGATTCACCCCGAAAAGAATCCCGTGCTCAAATTGTTCCGGCGCTTCATGCCGGTCAGTACGCAATATGTCGGCGACAAGTTCTTTATCAAACAACAGGACCGGCGCTTCGCGACGCCTTTGTTCGTCGTGTTGCTGCTCATTGAAACCACGGATGTGATCTTCGCCGTGGACTCGATCCCCGCGATTCTCGCCATTACAACAGACCCCTTCATCGTATACACCTCCAACGTATTCGCGATTTTGGGATTGCGCGCGCTTTACTTCGCTTTGGCGGGCATTATGCAGTTGTTTCATTATCTCGCTTACGGGCTGTCAGCCATTCTCGTTTTTGTCGGCGCGAAGATGATGCTCGTCGATTTCTACAAATTACCGATCGGCATCGCGCTCGGCGTCGTTGCCGGTATTTTGACGCTCTCGATTGCCGCCTCGTTGCTGTATCCGAAAACCGAAACGAAAGCTTTGGTCAAAGAACCGACTTAATAGTGTTGCCGCCGCGCTTTGGACATTCATGTATAAGGAAGATGACTCATGGAACTGAAGAATCTGCAAAAGCACATTCGCTATTTGGCGACGATGGAGCCCGCGGAAGCGCCCGTGCTCAGTTGTTATATCAACCTCGAAGCGGGTTTGCCGTCATATCGCCAGGCGTTGGACGAGCAAATCAGCGCGCTGCGGTTGGGCCAAAACGGGGCCGCGCGCAAGTTTTTCGAAGAAGCGTTGAGCCCCGTTGAAAGTTTTATCGCGAGCGAGTTGAAGCGTGAGACCAAAGGCGCGGCGCTCTTTGCGCGCGGCGGCAAGGCGCCGTTCTTTTTGCCGCTGCAATTTCGCGCGCCCTTGCCAAACTGGATGGCGCTTTATCCCACGCCCAACATCTTTCACCTCGTCGAATTGAAAGACAATTATCATCGCTTCGTCGTTTTATTCGCTACGGAAGAGTATGCGCGCATTCTCGAAGTGAACCTCGGCGAAGTGACGGAAGAAATTTGGCGCGAGCGGCCCGAGCTGCGCGACCGCGTGAGCACGGGCTGGAGCAAGGAGCATTATCAACATCATCGCAAGGCGCAAACCGAGCAGTTCCTACAAGAGAAGATTAAAATTTTGGATCGGCTCATGGCTGCCGGCGGACACACCCATTTGTTGCTCGCGGGCGAACCGCGCATGCTTGCGCGCGTGAAGCAGGCTTTGCCCAAACATTTGTTGAGCAAGTTGACCGACACGATTGCGGCCTCGCCGCGCGAGAAAATTTCCGACATCGTGGCTTCGACCATCTCAAGCTTCATCGTGCGCGAAGAAATGGAGTCGCTGGCGATGGTTGACCAACTGCAACGCGAGTTGAACACCGGCGGCCTCGCCGTGGCGGGCACGGGCGAGACGTTAAACGCGCTCGCGTGGGGACAGGCCGACGTGCTCATCGTGGCGAAAAACTATGAGCCGCACGCGGCGTGGCGTTGCGCCGACTGCGGCATGCAAAGCGACAGAATCGCGCAGCCGCAGCGCTGCCCGCAATGTGAAGGGACGAACGTGCACGCGCAGAATTTAAAAGAAGAAATGTTGCGCCTCGCGGAAAAGCACGGCGTCAAAGTTGAGATCGTGATGCAGAGCGACTTGCTGCAACAACTCGGCGGCGTGGGATGTTTGTTGCGTTTTCGCATGAAGTAGGCTCTTGAGCTGCAAATAAAATTGACGAAGATGATCAGCCACGACCAGGTCGTGGCTGATCATGGTTGAACGCGCTCTTATGATTTCAACAAGCGCACACACGCTTTCAAAAACATAAGTTTTCATCTCCATGATAGACCTCGCACCTTCGCGCTCGCGCGTGCTCGTTGCACTGCAAAACCTGGTCGAGTCCGGCCGCACGCAGAACTTCATCACCGCGGTCATTCTCGTCAACGCGATCACGCTCGGGCTGGAGACGTCAACCACGGCGATGGCGAGCGCGGGCACGTGGCTCAAACATATTGACCGGATCGCGCTGGCGATCTTCGTGCTCGAACTCGCGGCAAAGCTGCTCGTTTACGGCCGGCGCTTTTTCAAGAGCGGCTGGAATGTTTTTGATTTCGTCATCGTCGCGATCTCGCTCATACCCGCGAGCGGCAATCTCTCGGTGCTGCGCGCCTTCCGTGTGCTGCGCGTGTTGCGCATGTTCTCCGTCGTGCCCAAATTGCGCAGTGTGGTGCAGGCGCTGCTCGAAGCGATTCCAAGCATGGCTTCGATCATCGTGGTGCTTATGCTCGTGTATTACGTCACCGCGGTGTTGGCGAACCAATTGTTCGGCGCAAGGTTCGCAGAATGGTTCGGCACCATCGGCCGCGCCATGTATTCGCTATTCGAGATCATGACGTTCGACAATTGGTCCTCCGGAATTGTGCGCCCCGTGATGGAAGTTTATCCCTGGGCGTGGATTTTCTTTCTGCCTTTCATCATCATCACGAGCTTTGCCGTGTTGAATCTGTTTATCGCCATCATCGTGAATACCATGCAATCACAACACGAGGCCGAGCGCCAGGACGAAATGGCCGCGCTGCGCGTTGCGGCCCATGATGAATCGGAAACGCTGTCCCAACAAATCGCTAGCCTGCGCGAGGAAGTGCTCGCGCTGCGCGCGTTGCTGCACGAGAAGAAATCGAACGAAAGTTGACGAAGAAAAATCTTGGATAAAAATAAGAACGGAGGTTGGAAGCAATTATGAAATGGTCATGGAAGATCGGCTCATACGCCGGCATCGGCGTTTATATTCATGCGACGTTTTTGCTTATCATCGGTTGGGTCGTGTGGACGCATTGGAGCGCGGGGCAGTCTTTGGCAATGACGATCAACGGCCTGCTCTTTGTGTTCGCGCTGTTCGGCTGCGTTTTGCTGCATGAGTTCGGACACGCGCTCACCGCGAAGCGCTACGGCATCAAAACGCGCGACATCACGCTCTTGCCTATCGGCGGCGTGGCGCGCCTCGAGCGCATGCCCGATGATCCCAAGCAAGAGTTGTGGGTCGCGCTCGCCGGCCCTGCGGTGAATGTTGTCATCGCGCTCGCGCTGTTTGTTTGGCTGCAAATCACCGCGGCGTTTGAGCCGGTGGAAAATTTAACCGTGACCGGCGGCTCGTTCGCCGAGCGCTTGATGTTGGTGAATGTCTCGCTCGTGTTGTTCAACTTGCTGCCCGCGTTCCCGATGGACGGCGGCCGCGTGCTGCGTGCGTTGCTCGCGACGCGAAAAGATTATGCGCGCGCCACGCAGATCGCCGCGAGCATCGGCCAGGGCATGGCGCTTGTCTTCGGCTTTCTCGGATTGTTCTATAATCCGTTTCTTCTGTTCATCGCGCTCTTCGTGTGGATCGGCGCGGGGCAGGAAGCGAGCGCGGTGCAAATGAAGTCCGCGCTCGGCGGCATTCCGGTGAAGCTCGCCATGCTCACGGACTTTCGCGCGCTCTCGCCGCATGATCACCTCACGCACGTGATCGAGCTGATTCTCGCCGGCTCGCAACAGGATTTTCCCGTGGTGGATGACGGTCGCGTAGTCGGCGTGTTGACGCGCAGCGATTTGCTGCTCGCATTGGCAAAGCAAGGCAAAGACGCCGCGGTCGCGGAGGTCATGCAGCGCGACTTTCAAACCATCGAGGCCACAGAGATGTTGGAAAGCGCATTTGCGCGCTTGCAATCATGCGCTTGCCACACGCT
>JABWAN010000168.1 GCA_013361015.1 Candidatus Zhuqueibacterota bacterium
CTTGATAGCCAATCATTTCATTTTTGTTCACTCGTGCGCTCCAATACGGCCCCAAACAACAATGCGCGGAGCCGGTGACGGGATCTTCATTGATACCAGAAGCCGGTGCGAAGAAGCGCGAAATGAAATCGTATTCAGAGGAGTCGGAAGGAGCGGTAACGATGATACCGCGCACCGAAATTTTTGCGAGCGTGTTAAAATCCGGTTGCATCTCGCGCACGATTTCTGCGGTGTCCACTTCGACGATGTAATCGAAGCGATTCTTGCCAACGTAGCGCGGCGTCACGCCCAAGGCCTCACACAAACCCATGGGCGCACGCACCGGCGTTTCCGGCTCAGCCGGAAAATTCAGCTCGATCCATTCGCCTTGCTTCGCTGCCGTGAGCACGCCGCTGCGCGTGAAGAAGCGCGCAGTTTGCGCCGCCGCGAGACGGCCTTCTTCCCATAACACGTGCGCGCTCGCCAACGTGGCGTGGCCGCAAAGCTCGACCTCCACTTTGGGTGTGAACCAGCGCAAGTGAAAACCGTCTTCTTGCGGATAAAGAAAAGCCGTTTCGGAGAGATTCATTTCCTGCGCGACGGCTTGCAGCCATTGTTCTTCGCGCGGCGCAGCCAACACGCACACCGCCGCCGGGTTGCCGCGAAACCGCTGTGCGCTAAAAGCATCGACTTGAATGATAGGTTGTGGCATGGGTAGGCACCTTTTTTTCAGAGATCGACGCAGGCAGCAAACATCAATCTGGAGATCGTCAACAATAGTCTTGCCTGAAATCGTTTTGGTCTGCTCATTGACGGAATAGTTGCGGGCCGAATTTTAATTGCGCCGCAACAACTCGGCTTTGCGCGTGAAGCGTTCGGCAAGCTCGTCACTGGCAATACTGCTCGCAAGTTTTGCCGCCCAGCGATTGGCCGCGGCATCCTGCAAAACGCCGAGGCTATCCGCCCATGCCAGCGTGGCGTGACACTGCTCGCGGTCGCGCCTTTGCAGAAAGGCATCCGCGAGCAGACAGAACACGGTGGCATAATTCGTCACCAGGCTGCGCGACGCGGCATCGCCCGGCTCCGCGCAATAAACATAGGAGTAGCGTTTGCGCACGTTCGTCCAGGTGGAATCGGCTTGAATGGCCGCGCTCTTTTTGGAATGCAGCCGCCACGCCAAACCTTCCATCGTCAAAAAATCTTCCAAGCCAAGCTTGTTTTCCGGCGCGAGTGTGACCGCGAAATATACCGGGCGCTGCCATGCGTTCCACGTCAGCAAATCCAACAACACCACGTCCTGCACGCGCAAATTTTTGTAGCCCGGCGCCGGCGGCAAAATCCAGCGCAGGCCGGCGATTTCGGCCTGCGCGGGCTTGGGCCAATAGCGTTCTTGCAAACGCTCGCGCAAAAAATCGTCCTCATAGCGGATGCCCAGCTTGGGCTCGCGCTCGCGCAGCATGCGCACATACCAAGTGAAATTCAACAACCCGAGATTGACGACGCTCACATCGCGGCGCACGCCCTCGCTCATTTGCAAATACCACAGCGGATACGTGTCTTCCTCGCCATTCGTAAGCAAAATGCCGTTCTGCGCAACGGTCATGAGCAAGTTTTGATTGAATTCCACGAGCGTTTGCGACATGCCGCCTTTCCGTTTCAGCTCGCGCCAATGCTGCGCGGCCTGCTCGTTGCGCCCCTGCAGCATGTGCGTCAGTGCGAGTTTCTCGTGCGGTTTGGCATACGCTGGATCACGTTGAATCGCTTTTTCTAAAAGCGCCATCGCCTCTTCGTACTTTTCCTCGAAGACGAGCGCGTGCCCGGCAAAGTAATTCGCTTCGGCATTTTCCGGCTCGAGCGTGAGCGCCCGGCGATACTCCTCCAATGCGCCCGGATAATTCTGCTCGGCTTCCCAAAGAACGTGTCCCAACCCAAGGTGTGCGCCGGCCGCCTCGGGCCGGAGCGTTTGCGCGCGGACATAAGCCTTGCGCGCCTTGTCATATCTTGCGCTTTGCAAATTGAGATCGCCAATCGCCAAACACGCTTCATAATAATTCGGCGCGGCACGCAGCGCCGATTCAAAGTCAAGCAACGCGGAATCGCGCGCGCCGGCCATCCAATGCACCACGCCCTGTTGATAACGCTCCAATGCCGCAGGTTGCACAAACGGTTGTTGGGCCAAGCACGCCCCGGTGAGCAAGCTGGAAACAATCAAAGGTAAAATGCGCACGACGGTATTCTCCTAAAGTTTGTTCGTCCTTTGGTGAAACTCAGTGGGTAAGAATATCAATTTTCCTTTCGCAGTGCAAGCGGTTTCCTCTTTCGCGTGCCAGCCTCCAACAGAAAAGTGATTTTTGTTGTCCTTTCCGTTTTCGGGCGACCGCGAAGCGGAGGAGCTCAAGGCTCTCTTTTTTGCTTTGTCGCTGCTCGTTCTTGCGTATCGTCTCCGTTTGTTTACCGAGGTGGTTAGTGCACCGAGGTGACATAAAGCGCTGCGCGGATTTCAAAAAGCAAAAGCCGCCCTCTCATTGGGCAACTCGCCGCACAAGCCACCTCGCGCGAAGAGACCACCTAGGTAAACAAGCGAAGAACGCACCGCGGTGCAGCAGCGACCGAACAAAAAAACAAACTAGGCTTTGCGAGGAACCTTAGAGCCATTCAGAAATGGCCGTGCTACGTTCTTGGCAACGACGACGGCATGGCCGCGCGCCAACTTCGCGCTTGACTTTGAAAAATTTCTTACCCAAATACTCGCCGCAAGTGCGAGCGCTGCAAAGAATGTCTCCCGGATCAATGAGTTTTTTCGCAAGAATACGCAGTGTCCGTCCGAAATCGTGGTCTTTTGAGAAGGTGCTTCTGCAAGGGCTTGGCCGTTGCATTAAAAATCCCGGAGCTTCCAAACTCCGCGAATTTTTAGAAACCCGGTTCAGCCGAGGTTGGAACGATTTCGGACGGACACTAATTCGATCCCGATAATTGGTCGCAGGCAGAAGACGAGGAAAGAATATGACAAACTATACTGCAGACAATATACTCGATCTATTTCGGAGCCAAATCCAATTACGGCTCGGGGCGCGTTTGAAAAAAGTCGTCTTGTTCGGTTCCCAAGCTCGAGGCGAGGCCTCTCCCGAATCCGACTACGACTGCCTGGCGGTTTGCGATGAAATCACGAGCGAACTGCGCGACGCCATCGATGAATTGGCCGGGGAGCTGCTCTTCGAGCACAACGCCGTTTTTTCAATTTTTCCCATTTCGGAAGCCGCTTATCACAACAGAGCTTTCGACCCCCTGCTCATGAATGCCAGAAGAGAAGGCCGGGTTCTCTATGGATGATAAAGCGCAACTGCAGACCCAATTGGAAATGATGATACAAAAGGCCTATCGCTCGCTTGCTTCAACACAGACGCTGATCTCGTCTGCAGACTATGACTTTGCCTCTTCGCGCGCATATTACGCGGTCTTCTACGCCATTGAAGCCATGCTCTTGACGAAGCAATTGAGCTTTTCCAAGCACGCCGGCGTCATTGCCGCATTCAATCAACATTTCATCAAGTCCGGCGTTTTCCCAAAAGAATTCAGCAAAATGCTGGAACGATTATTTCGCAATAGGCAAATGGGAGACTACGGTTATGAGCCTCCTCTCAGCGCCGAAGAGACGGAGGAAGACTTGCGTGTTGCGCAACGAATCGTGGATAGCATCGCAGAACACCTCCGGCAAAACGGATTTTTGAAATTCAGAGCTTGAATATCTATGCCCTCCACTTCCCTTCACACCGAAATTCTTAAGCTGCGCGAGCAGCTCAACCATCACTCCTATCGTTACTACGTGCTCGACGATCCCGAAATTACGGACGCCGAGTATGACCGGCTCTTCCGCAAGCTGCAAGCATTGGAAGAGAAAAACCCGGAGCTAATCACGCCGGACTCGCCGACGCAAAGAGTGGGAGCGGCGCCGCTCGAGGAGTTCGAGACCGTGACGCACACGCTCCCGATGGTCTCGCTCGACAACGCCTTCGACGATGGCGAGGTGCGCGACTTCGATCAACGTTTGCGCAAGCTGCTCGAATTGGATGAAATCGAGTACACGGTCGAGCCGAAACTCGACGGTACCGCGGTTGAGTTGGTTTATGAAAACGGCTTCTTCACGGTCGGGTCCACGCGCGGCGACGGTTACACCGGTGAGAATATCACGCAGAATTTGAGAACCATCAAATCCATTCCACTGCGTTTGCGCAACGACAAAACGCCGATTCCCGCACGCCTCGAAGTGCGGGGTGAAGTGTTTTATCCCGTGGCGGCGTTTAGAAAGCTCAATGAGCAACGCCTCAAAGCGGGCGAGCCTGCGTTCATCAATCCGCGCAATTCTGCCTCGGGTTCGTTGCGGCAACTCGATCCGAAATTGACCGCGGAACGTCCGCTCGACATGTTCGTGTATGGCCTCGGACAGGTGGTCGGCTACGAGTTCAAATCGCAATGGGAGGCGCTGCAAACGTTTAAGCAGTGGGGTTTCAAAGTGAATCCTCTGCCGAAGCTTTGTCGCGGCGTGGAAGAAGTGTTGCAGCACTATCGCCACATCGGCCAGTTGCGACCGAGCTTGCCGTATGAAATCGATGGCTCGGTGATCAAAGTGAATTCGTTTGAGCAGCAACGCGCCGCGGGCATGCGCACACGCAGTCCGCGTTGGGCCGTGGCGTACAAATATGAAGCGCAACAAGAGAGCACGCAGATTCTCGACATCCAAGCGCAAGTGGGACGCACGGGTACGATCACGCCGGTGGCGATCATGCAGCCCATCAAAGTCGGCGGCGTGACCGTGAGCCGCGCGACACTGCACAACGAAGACGAGATCGAGCGCCTCGGCGTGAAGATCGGCGATTGGGTGATCATTCAGCGCGCGGGTGATGTGATTCCCGAAGTCGTCAAAGTGATCGAAGCGAAGCGCAATGGGAAGGAAAAGAAATTTCGTTTTCCGAAAAAGTGTCCCGTGTGCGGCGAGCCGGTGGTGCGGCTCGAAGGCGAGGTCGCGCATCGTTGCCAGAACATCGACTGTCCGGCGCAGCTCAAAGAAGGCATTCGCCATTTCGCCTCGAAGCTGGCAATGAATATCGACGGCCTGGGCGAAAAGCTGATCGAGCAAATGGTGGATAAAGAGCTTGTGAAAAGCTACGCTGATTTGTACTTTCTCAAGCAGGCAAAGCTCATTGCGCTTGAGCGCATGGCAGAAAAGTCGGCGCAGAATATTATCGCGGCGATCGACAAAAGCCGCACAGTGACGCTCGATCGTTTCATTTATGCATTGGGCATTCGCCATGTCGGCGAGCACATGTCGCGCGTGCTCGCAAAAGAGTTTGGTTCTTTGGAAAATTTGCAAAAGGCCGAGGCGGAGCGCTTGCAGCAAATTCACGAGGTCGGTCCGCAAGTGGCGGAAAGCGTTTCGAGTTTTTTTAAAGAGAAGAAGAATCTCGCCACGATTCAGAAACTGCTCAAAGGCGGCGTGCAGATTCGCGAGCTCGCCAAGCCCAAAGCCGCGGAGCAAAAGTTTGCGGGACAGATTTTCGTATTCACCGGCACGCTGGAAAAGTTCACGCGCGATGAAGCCGAGCGCATGGTGGACGAGCGCGGCGGCCGCGCTTCGGGTTCGGTGAGCAAGAAAACGAATTACGTGGTTGCCGGCCCGGGCGCTGGTTCAAAGCTTGACAAGGCCCGTGAGTTGGGCGTGGCAGTGATTTCGGAAGAGGAGTTTTTGCAGATGGTGAAATAATGAGACGCTGCGCCGCGCGATGAATGAGGATGAGCCGGCGATGAATATAGAACGGGCATTGAGGAAGATGTTTGCAAATGAAGTGCAGCGCGTTGTAGCGCCAAGATCATCGGCGGTCAAACTTCCGGGGTAGATGATGGAGCAAGACAGCCCGTGGAAAGAAATTCTGGAAGATTTGTTTGAGCCTTTTCTCGCGTTCTTCTTTCCACACATTCATCAAGACATCGATTGGTCGCGCGGCTACCAATTTCTCGAGCAAGAGTTGCAGCAAATTGTCATTGAAAGCGCGACCGGCAAACGCATCGTCGATAAGCTGGCGAAGGTTTTTCTTAAAGACGGCGCAGAGAAATGGCTGCTCATTCATATTGAGATTCAAGGTTATGAGCAGGACGAATTTCCCGAGCGCATGTTCGTTTACAATTATCGCCTCTTCGACAAGTTCCAAAAGGAAGTCATCAGCCTGGCGTTGCTGACAGACGAGAACCCGCGTTTCCGGCCCAGCGAGTATCGGCGCGAGCGCTGGGGCTTTGAGGTGTTGTGCCGCTATCCGCTTGTGAAGGTCATCGATGCTCGCGAGCGCTGGGAAGAGTTGGAAGCGAGCGATAATCCTTTTGCGCTGGTGGTTTGCTCTTATTTGAAAACTCTGGAAGTGAAGGGGAACGTGCATGAGCTATACTCCTGGAAGAAACACTTTCTGCTCGAGCTTTATCGCCGAGGGATGAGCCGCGAGAGCTTGCTGGCCATTTACAAGTTTATTGATTGGATTATGGAAGTACCGGAGGAGTTGGAAAATGAAAATATGAATGACCAGTTAAAACTCGACAATCAAAAGGATCAAGGCAGCCAACATTTTTAGATGTACATGCAAAAAAAGGCCGCTCATGCTGCGAACTTTGGAAGCATTTTGAATGGCCGTTTGATCATTGATCCAAGCAAAGAGTGCATCAATGGGTTGTCGAATCGAGGCGTGAATGGAATTTTCTGCTTGTTGAAAAAGCCTCAAGTGTTTTTGACCTTTCTTTTTCTTGTGCGGTGTTTTGAGTGCGATACCGTGATTGGCAAAGAGCTCCAACTGAAAGGACTTGTCGATATAAGCCTTGTCGCCATAAAGCGCGATGAATTTTAGGTCGGAGTCGGGCAACGTCGTTTGTGCAATATCAAGATCATGCACAGAAGCCGTGGCCAGGAAGTATTCTCCCGGAAACGGCAATTGATGGGCGCGACCTTGCGCAATGATCTGAAGTTTGGCGCCGACATAGTATTGTTTCTTCGCGGCGCAGTAACCTTTTGAGACGAACGGGCGTGCCGCTTTCGCATCGTGTGAGTGTTGCTGTTGGCAGACTTCGATGGGTTCGGTATCAATCATCGCAATCGCTTGATCGGCTTCACCATACTTGGTTTTGAGCATGGAAAAGATGTAGGCAAAGGCTTCGTGCAATTTGTTCAATTTGCGATTATAGACTTCATAACATGGCAGCGTGGGAAACCACGCGGCATAATGATCTTTGATATAAGCATAACCCCATTTGCGCGTGCGCTGTTTCAGGAGTTCAGCAAACACCGCACAAGTCAACAACTCGACATCCGAGAAAAAAGGCGTGGCATTGTTTGAAAGCCTTTCGGTATAGGAGAATAGATCGGTTTGCGTATACAGCTGATCAATTTCAACATAGAGCCATATCAAAACACTATCGCGGTCGTTTAGGGTGATCTTCATTGGGTCATCTCCTTAAAAGTGTTTACGCACAAATTTAAGAAGAATGCCCCGTTATCGAAAGTTTCAACTGGTCATTCACATTGTAAGTAGCCGCGATACTGCACGCCCCATTCGTCGGCGCTACTGTTATGGCCTTGGGCACCGCCCACGGCCAGGCCTAATGCCACATTAGGATTGCCGAATTGTGCATGCGCCGGATTACATGCCCAAAGCGCTACAACCAGCATTGAAAACAATACCACACGTTTCATAGAAAACTCCTTTGAGGGTTATTGTGTATGCATCTGCTCATACGCGGCCGGCGCGACAATCGAGTTTCATCTTGCGCAAGCACGCAGTGCTTTTTCGATGGGTCAATATCGACATGTTAAGGCGGGCATACAATAGACCTTAGGGTTCAAAAGAGGTCTATCACAGGACTAGCTTAACATCGGGCTTAGCAAGATTTGGGAAGCAAAAAGTACTAGGACTTTGGAAAGGCAGGTATGGCTAGCTTTACTTCTCGGTCAGCAGTTTTCTTTCGCGGGCATATTCCACTGCTTCAAGGCGGGTGTGCAGTTGCAGCTTGTCGAGGATATTATGAATGTGATTTTTTACGGTCTGCGCTTCGATGGAAAGGCGCTTGGCGATTGCCTTGTTGGATAATCCTTCGGCAATCACATTGAGAATTTCCAATTCGCGCACGGTGAGTTTGACGGCGCTCGCCGGAATTTTCGGCAAACGTTCGCCGGCCAATTCCGCTATGCGCGAGAACAGCGAGGCCGCCATGCGCGGCGAGCAAAACGATTCGCCGCGGTGCACGGAGTGAATGGTTTCCACGAGATGATCGAACGAAGCTTCTTTCAACACGTATCCCGCGGCTCCGGCCTCGATGCACGCCATGATCTCGTCGGTCAAATCGACCATGCCGAGAATCACGACTTTGACTTCCGGCAAGTCGCGCCGCAATTCTTGCGTCACTTCAATGCCGTCTTTGCCGGGCATGCCGATGTCGATGAGCGCGACCTCCGGCTGCAAG
>JABWAN010000169.1 GCA_013361015.1 Candidatus Zhuqueibacterota bacterium
AGCCCCCTCGGTAAACAAGCGGAGATGACTCTCAAGAACGAGCAGCGACAAGCCCAAAAAAGAAAATGCGGCACCGTATTGCCTCGCAAGCCGGGCGGCCATTACATGTCGCTGAGGCATGGCCTCGCGGCGGGATTTCCGCTTGAAATCGTAGCACATGCGAAGTATATTCAGCGCGAAAAAATCGCACGAGGCTAAATGACTCCGCAACAATTGCAAACAAGATTGGCCGGCATGGCCGGCAAGCACATCGCGGTTCTGGGCGACTACATGCTTGATCGTTACTTGTGGGGCAGCGTCACGCGCGTTTCTCCGGAAGCGCCGGTTCCCATTGTGGACGTCGAGCGGGAAACCGATCATCTCGGCGGCGCGGCGAACGTTGCCAACAATCTTGCTGCACTGGAAGCGATACCTTATCCCATCGGCATCGTTGGCGAGGACGGCACCGGTGCGCGGCTTTTGCAGCTCATGCGTGAAAAAGGTTTTCAAACGGACGGCCTTTTTGTGGATGCCGCCCGCCCGACCACGATCAAAACGCGGGTGATTGCACATCACCAGCACATGGTGCGCACCGACCGCGAATTGCGCGACGGTATTGCGCCGCACATGCAAGAGCAGATTTTTACCTACCTGCAAGAATTGATGCCGGCGTTGCACGCGCTCATTATTGAAGACTACAACAAAGGTGTGCTCGCACAACCGTTGTTGGGCAACGTGCTCGCTTTGGCGAAACAGCACCATTGCCCGGTAACGGTCGATCCCAAATTCAATCACTTTCTCGATTATCGCGGCGTGACCGTGTTCAAGCCGAATCGCAAAGAAACGGAAGACGTGCTCGGCCTCAGGCTCAAATCGCAAGACGAGGTCGTGCGCGCCGGCCAGATTCTGTTGCAGAAACTGCATGCGGAGAACGTGTTGATCACGTTGGGTGCGGAGGGCATGGCATTGTTCCAGCGCAACGGCGAGGTTTATCGCATTCCAACGCGCGCGCGGCGCGTGCATGATGTTTCCGGCGCGGGTGACACGGTGATTGCAACTTTGACGGCCGCGCTGGCGGCGGGCGCGGATAGCATCGAGGCAGCAACCTTGGCGAATATTGCCGCGAGCGTAGTAGTCGCGGAAGTCGGCGCCGTGCCGATTGACAAACAAAGATTTTTAGAAGAGATTATAGATTGGGGCATGCAAACGGCATTTGAAGCGTGACTAGTTGGGTCTAGCCTCATTCGCGCTTAGGCCCACGAAACACGCGAAAAGCGCGAAAGGCTTTTTCGCGTGTTTTGCGGGTTTCGTGTGTGGCAAGAGTTGATTTGATTAATTGGAAATGGAAAATGGGTTCATTGCTGGCTTTGCACGAATTGTTGCGGCTGCGCCACGCTTGGCGCGCGGAGAAGAAGCGTGTGGTTTTCACCAACGGCTGCTTCGATATTCTGCATCGCGGCCACGTGGAGTATTTGCAGAAAGCGCGCGCGCACGGCGACTTGCTCATTGTCGGTTTGAACTCGGATGATTCGGTGCGCAGGTTAAAAGGAGAAGGGCGCCCCGTTGTTCCGCAAGAAGACCGCGCGACGATCCTGGCCGCATTGCGTTGCGTGGATTACGTGGTCTATTTTGAAGAGGACACGCCCGCGCGGTTGATCGCCGAGATTCAGCCCGACGTGCTCGTGAAAGGCGCAGATTATCAAATCAACGAAATCGTCGGCCATGAAGTGGTGCAAGCCGGCGGCGGCGAGGTGGTGCGCATTCCCCTCACGCCCGGCCGCGCGACGCGCGATGTGATTGCAACGATTGTGGAGAGGTTTGGAAGAAGACAGCAAAGCGGATGAGCGTGTTTTCCCCTGAGCGGGTAAGGTATAGGCAGCAAGTTGTAGGTTTTGATCTTATCTAAAAGGATGGCGATGGAGCGAACGCTCGACGATGTTGTTGAAACGCTGCGAAAGGCACAAGACCTCGGCAAAAAATGCACTTTGCTGATTGGCGCGGGGTGCTCCGTGAAAGCTGGTATTCCCACCGCAGAAGGCTTCGTCAGAATTATAGAGAGAGAATTTCCGCAGGCTTACAAGCGTGCGGAAGAGAAAAATTATTCCAAGTGTATGGCAGAGCTTTCTCCGGGCGAACGCCGTGACTTGATCGCTCGGTATGTTGACTCTGCCAAAATTAACTGGGCTCACATTGCCGTTGCACAATTAATGAAACACGGCTTTATTGACCGTGTCCTCACGACAAACTTTGATCCCCTTTTAGTTCGAGCGTGCGCATTGGTTGGAGTGTTTCCGGCAGTATATGATTTCGCGGCGTCACAACTTTACAAAGCTGCTTATATCCCCGAGCAAGCCGTGTTAGAGGATTTAATGGCGATGATTTTTTCGTGGCGTTGGCACAGCAGCTTAATTGTTTTCCACCAGACTTCGTACAGCAACCGCTAGCACATCTCAATAATATGTTGGGCATGTTGACACCTTACACTTCAGCGCTTCAAACACGAGATGATGTCACTCAAAAACTGCGTGGTTTCATTCGAAGTATCACAGATTTGCAGGGCGCCTCGGAAGGGTATGGCATAATAAGAAAAAGCCCGGACTACTTTACTTTACAAATTCTATTTTATTATGAAGCCAAGGACTATGACAAGGTTGTCGAGATTGCGTCTCAGCTTGGAAACGCTTTGCCGGTTCAACTAACCAAATCCGTTGCTTGGTCCCATATCATGATTGGGAATCGACTGTGGGAGCAGGCAAAGAGTGCAGATGCGCGCGATGCCGATCGGATTTACTCTGAAGTATACAAAAGTTATGAAATGGCTACCAGCATTAAGCCGAACCATTATGAAGCCCTGAGCAATTGGGGTTGTGCTCTTGCCGACCAGGCGAAAAACAAATTGGGCAATGAAGCTGATGATTTATACGCACGCGCAAAAGAGAAATTCAAATCTGCGTCTACGTTGAATCCTAGAAAGAATCAAGCCTTGAACAATTGGGGCTGTGTGCTCGTAAGCCAGGCAAAAACCAAAATCGGCAAGGAGGCGGATTTGCTATTTGCTGAAGCAGTGCAGAGGTTTCAAGAAGCTCTGGTGATCAAAAATAAGGACAGCTATGCGCTCAGCAATTGGGGTAATGCTGTGCTCTGGCAAGCCCAGTCAAAACTTACCTCCGAAAAAATGCAGCTCATGAAAACTGCGGAGGAAAAGCTGCGCATGGCAGAAATGATTTCACCAGGAATCGGGGCCTACGATTTAGCTTGTATTGCTGCTCAAACTGGCGATGAAGCTCTCTGTAAAAAATGGTTAGAAGTTAGCAGGAAATATGACACTCTGCCTGCTCTAAGAGCAATAGAAGAAGATGTGAGTTTTGTCAACGTACGAGATTCTGATTGGTTCAGAGTTCTTTTAAATGATTTGAATGCTTCATGAAGCACGGTTATGTGTTTTCTTGTCAGTCATTCGATTTTCCATTGAGAACATCTCATGCCCGACGACACCCTCATCGGCGGCTCGCAAGACCAGTTCCCGCTCACGCGTTGGTCGGCAATCGTTGCGGTGCGCAGTGAAAATGCGGAAGAGCGGCAGCGCTCGTTTGCGGTGCTCATTGCTGCGTATTGGAAGCCGGTCTACAAATATCTGCGCTTGAAATGGCGCAAGTCGAACGAAGACGCGAAAGACCTCACACAGGGATTCTTTACGCAGGCTTTGGAAAAAGGCTACTTTCAAAACTACGATGCGGCCAAAGCGCGCTTTCGCACATTTCTGCGCGCGTGTTTGGACGGCTATGTTGCGAACGTTCACAAAGCCGAGCAGCGCCTCAAACGCGGCGGGCACGCGCAAATTCTCTCGCTCGATTTCGAAAGCGCCGAAGGCGAGTTGCAGCATATCGAAATCGCCGACACTGAGAATGTGGAAGATTATTTCGAACGTGAGTGGCAGCGCAGTCTGTTCAGCCTTGCGTTGGAAGCCTTGCGCGCGGAATGCGCAGTGAAGCAGCGGCAGACGCACTTTCAGCTCTTCGCGCGCTATGATCTCGACGAGAGCGAGGCGCCGCGGCTGACATATGAGCAACTCGCGGCTGAGTTCGGTCTCTCCGTGAGCAATGTGACGAATTACCTCGCGCTTGTGCGCCGCGAGTTTCGCCGCATACTGCTCGAAAAGCTGCGCGAGCTGACGGCAACGGACCAAGAATTTCATCAAGAAGCGCGTGCGGTATTGGGCGTTACGGTGCAGTAAAATCGCGCGCAAATCTCTCACCGGCATCTTTTCTCGCCCAGATAAAAGCTTGACAATCCTCCCCATTTTTGCTATCTTCGCCGCCGTTGTTTTACCAAACACAGAAAATATTTTTTACTTAAAATAGCGATAGCAAGCTAGCCTCTCCCGTTCTGCGCAGGGTCGAGTTTGTGCAGGCGAGTAGGAGAATGCGCAGAAACGAAAAGGGTAGTGGTATGAGAGTTGGTGTTCTTACGGGCGGCGGCGATTGTCCCGGCCTGAATGCGGTGATACGTGCGGTCACGCGACGTGCGATCACGGCGCATGACGATCAAGTGCTGGGCATCAAAAATGGATGGGATGGACTAATTGCCGGCGATGTTGAGCCGTTGAGTTTATATTCGGTCTCCGGCATTTTGCCCAAAGGCGGAACCATTCTGGGAACGTCACGCCACAATCCCCTCAAGCGCGAAGAAAATATTACCAAGATGCTGGAGCAGTATCAGCGCTACGAGCTGGACGGAATCATCACCATTGGCGGAGATGACACGCTCGGGGTCGCACACAAGCTCAATGCCCGGGGCATGAAATTCGTCGGTATTCCCAAATCCATCGATAACGATCTGCAAGGCACGGACTATTCGTTCGGCTTCGATACCGCGGTCAGTTTTGCGACCGAGGCCATTGATCGCCTGCACAGCACCGCGGAGGCGCATCATCGCGTTGCAATTTTGGAAGTCATGGGCCGTTATTCCGGCGCGATTGCAACCACGGCCGGCATTGCCGGAGGCGCAGATTGCATTCTTGTTCCGGAGCGCCCGTTTACCTTCGATGGCATTATCAACATATTAGACTCGCGTCAGCGGCACGGCAAGAATTTCAGCATTGTGGTGGTTGCTGAAGGCGCGTTGCCGAAAGACTTCGACCTTGCGACGGTCCGCCCGGAGCGCACCGATGAGTTTGGACATCGCATCCTGGGCGGCATCGGCGATATTATTCGCCGCGAACTGGAGAAACGCAGCAATTGGGAAATTCGTGTGGCTGCGCTCGGCCCGTTGCAACGTGGCGGCTCGCCGAGCATGACCGACCGGTTGTTGGCAACCCGCTTCGGAGTGCGCGCCGCGGACATGGTGCACGAAGGCAAGTTCGATTGCATGACCGCGTTGCGGGGCACGGAAATCACCGAAGTCTCCTTGGCGGAAGCTTTGCGCACGCACAAGACTGTCGATCCCAAATTACTTGAATTAGCAGAAGTGTTTTTTGGTTGATATACAGAATCGGAACAGCCAGGATAGGAGGCAATTATGTCTTTGAAAGTCGGAATTAACGGCTTTGGTAGAATCGGACGGAATATTTTCCGCGCCGCGATGCATGATAAGAACATTGAGATCGTCGCGGTCAATGATATTACCGACGCAAGAACTTTGGCGCATCTGCTAAAGTATGATTCGATTTTAGGCAATCTCGAGGCCGATATTAAAACCGAAGGTAACGCCATTTCGGTGAACGGCAAGAGCTTCAAAGTCTTCGCCGAGAAAGACCCGGCCAAGCTGCCGTGGAAAGACGTCGGCGTCAGCGTGGTGATCGAATCGACCGGACGTTTTACGAATAAGGAAGACGCGGTCAAGCACATCACCAACGGCGGCGCGAAGAAAGTTATCATTAGCGCGCCGGCCAAAGGGCACGATGTCACCCTCGTCATGGGCGTGAATGACGGCGCCTACGATCCGGCCAAACATCACGTGCTCTCGAACGCTTCATGCACCACGAATTGTTTGACCCCGGTCGCAAAAGTGATCATGGATACTTTCGGCATCAGATACGGCTTGATGACCACGATTCACTCGTATACGAATGATCAACAGATTCTCGATCTTCCCCATAAAGACTTGCGGCGCGCGCGTGCCGCCGGCCTGTCGATGATTCCAACCACGACTGGCGCTGCCAAAGCGGTTGCAGAAGTAATTCCCGCATTGAAGGGTAAAATGGACGGCTTGTCCGTACGTGTGCCCACGCCGAATGTCTCGTTGGTCGATGTGGTTTTTGAAGTTGAAAAGAAGACCACGGTGGAGGAAGTAAACAACGCGATCATGGCTGCGGCAAACGGACCGTTGAAGGGCATTTTGTCTTACACGAACGAGCCCCTGGTCTCGATCGACTTTCGTTTGAATCCGAATTCTTCCATTGTCGATCTGCTCTCGACGTTCGTAATCAACGGTACGATGGTGAAAGTACTCTCGTGGTATGACAACGAGTGGGGTTTCTCGTGCCGCGTGATTGATTTGCTTCATCTGCTCGGACGTTCTTTGTAAGAGTGTAGTGCAAACTTCCAGTCTGCGCACTAGCGCAGACTGGAAACTGCTCGCGCTGAAATCGCTGTGTGTCCGCAAACTTTCTAAAGTAGTTTGTGATTATGGCAAAATCCTCGCGCCGGTTGTTCATCGCCGGAAACTGGAAGATGTTCACAAACGTGGCCGAAGCCTCGGCGTTGGTAAAGGCGCTCAAGGTCAAGGTTGTGAATATCAAAAAAGTCGACATGGCGGTATGTCCGCCCTTCACCAATCTCACTACAGTTGCGGAATTGTTGAAGGGTACCGCGATCAAATTGGGCGCGCAGAATTTGTTTTGGGAAGAAAAAGGCGCGTACACGGGCGAAATCTCCGCGGACATGTTGCGCAGTGTGGGTTGTGAGCATGTGATCATCGGCCATTCGGAGCGCCGGCAGTATTTCGGCGAAACCGATGAAACCGTGAAGCGCAGGCTGCAGCGCGCGCTTGTCGCGGGTTTGCAGCCGATTGTGTGCATCGGCGAATCGCTGGCGCAACGCCAAGCGGGCGACATGCAGAGGTTGTCGCTAGCCAAGTGCGCGGCGCATTGCAAGGCCTTTCTGCGGAGGATTTTGCGCGAGTGGTCATTGCATACGAACCGGTCTGGGCCATTGGCACCGGCGTGAATGCCACTCCCGCACAAGCACAGGAAGCGCACGCGTTCATTCGCACTCTGCTCACGGAAATGTTTGGTGAAGCGTCGGCCGCGGCCTGCCGCATTCAATATGGCGGCAGCGTCAAAGCTGCGAACGCGAAGGAATTGCTGGACCAACCCGATGTCGATGGCGCGCTCGTCGGCGGAGCAAGTCTCGAAGCGGAAGGTTTTGCGGCAATTATCAAAGCCGCAGAAGAAGCGGCTTGAGGCAGAATAAAAATTCTGAAATCAAAAATTGCTTTTCGCAGTTTTAATTTTATATTTAGGAAAACCAATGTACGCTTTACTCTTAACAATTTTCATTCTCGTGGCTGCACTGCAAATTCTCGTTATCTTAATGCAAGCGAGCAAAGGCGGAGGTTTAGCCGGCTCGTTTGGAGTTGGCGGAATGGGTGCGGTCTTCGGAAGTCGCGGCACGGCGACGTTTTTGAGCAAGCTTACCGCGGGTTTAGCCGCGGCTTTCATGGTGCTTTCGCTGATTCTGGGCCTGATGAAATCAAACGAAGGCGCAAGCAGCGGTAGCCTCATCGAAAGAGAGCGCCAATCGCGTTCTTCTTCACCGGCAGCGGTCGGCGTTCCAGTGGTGCCGGGTTCCGAAAGCGCTCCGGAAAGAACATTGAATGCTCGTACCACTTTAGTCCTCGATCTTCGATGTAGTTTCCGAAATCCTTGCGTTCCTTCAATAGGCGTCTGTAGGCCCATAAATGGCACCAGAGTTGTTCTGGGAGTTCGGGAAGTACCGATGCAGACCGAATGTCGTAGGGGAAGATAGTTTCGATGTCATAGTCAATAGAGAAATCGCGAACGTATTCGCCTTCGACCAATGGCACTGTATAGCCGCGAATTCCAGTCCTGTCTGCCCAACGGCGCGGTACAAAGAATGCCCCGTCTTCGCCAGTGTGAGTTGTTCGGCCCACAGCAGAAACTAAGGCGGCAAGCTTTCCAGTTGCGACCTCATTGATAGCGTCGAGGAGGTCGCTCGCACCGCCACCACCGATGCTCCAAGGATGGCGCCCAAATGTTTCTCGCAGCCCGTCAGCGACGCTGACAAACTCGCTTTCCGACCCCGCATGTTCGATCTGATCGACGATGGCCGACCACACAAAGCCATGGGCCGGATCCTCAGGCGTAGTCGGTTCCCCCTTGATGCCCATGACGGTGCGTACGACATCGCTCACGGGCGCGCGGTGGCGACCGAAGAGGATCACAGTGGGGGTTCCATGGCCCGGGATGTAAGCGCCAGATGTGTCCACAACGTGCGTAATGTCAAGTCGCGGT
>JABWAN010000170.1 GCA_013361015.1 Candidatus Zhuqueibacterota bacterium
AAACTCTCGTGGGGACGTACCATGCGTACAAACACCAGTTCTTGGCTTTCCCGATCTCTCGTATACATCGGGCTATGCGGCGCTTTACTGCTTTCCAATTGCGAGTGTAGCGCTCCCGTCCGCCCTCAAGACCGCTTCAACAACGGACTGGTGTGTACAGGTGTAAGCGGAGACAACCAATGCAAGGGACTTTTCTGTTGGCGATTCAAAAAAGATCCCCCCAACGGCGATGGCGTCTGCACCACAGTCTGCACCAACGAAGAAGAAGCTTGTGCGAACGGCGGTATCTGCCGTAAAGGCTTCCAGCCCGAGTCGCCTGATCGCGGATACTGCGTCGTCCCCTGCACCTCCGAAAAAGATTGCGCCCCCACACTTGGCTGCCAACAAATCAACAACCAAGGCGACAAATACTGCTGGCGAACAGACCCCACCACCAAACAAAACACCAACGGCAGCAAATGCACCGATGCCCGCGAGTGCTTGGGTGGACACTGCATCAAAGGCTTGTTTGAAAGCGGGTTGGCTCTATGCAGCGAGACCTGTACGAAACTCGGCGATCCGTGCAAACATCGCGGTGTTTGCGCTATCCAAGACACACTCGGCGGCACAGCAACACTGTTTTGCTTGGTCGAATGCCAGCAAAACAGCGACTGTTCTGACAACCTTTCCTGCAACGCTTCCCCAAGCAAGCGCAAGTACTGCGGCCTCGCCCCTTAAACAGACTCTTCTGCGGCCTCGCCCCTTGAACAGATCCGTCTTTGCTCTTGACGTCCGACGCGGATACTCGTAGAGTCAAGCGGTCTTTTTGCTAGGATAGAGAGGTTTGTATGCTTTGGACAGATCGTATCCGTTGTTGGCTTCCTTTCTTTGGCGTGTGGATGCTCAGCGTTGCCCTCCTTCAAGGCTGCCCCAACGCCAAGATCCACGAACGTGCCAAGTTTCTACATGACCGAGGACTTCTACTGCTTCAACAAGACAAATTGGAACTTGCAGAAGAAAGCTTCAAAGCAGCCCTTGAGTACGACGCCCGCTTTAAACAGGCCCTCAATAGCCTCGGTCTGCTCGCCGTCCGTAAAGGCAAACTCAAAAAAGCCGAAACCCTCTTCAAACAAGCCCTTGCGATCGACTCCAATTTCGCCAACGCACGCGGTAACCTTGGGTATGTGTACTTCCAATACAAAGACTACCCCAAATCCATCCAGCTCAATCTCTCGGCTTTACAGATCGAACCCGCCCTTCACGACGCACGCTACAACCTCTCGCTTGCTTATTTTTATACCCGCGACTTCAAAAACGCACGCAAACACCTCGTCCGATTGTTGCTCTACGATCCGAACCACGTCAACGCACACTTTGTCCTGAGTTCCATCGAGTTCGAGCGGAAAAACTACAAGCAAGCCGCTCAACACGCCATCCGCGCCGCTCAGATCGATCGCAACCACAAACGCGCTTACGAAGTCCTTTGCAAATCCTTCTATCACCTCGGTCAATACAAGATCTCCTGCCAACAGTGCAAGCAGATCGTTCGCATCGATCCCGAAGACCCCATCGGCAAAACACTCGTCGATGTCGTCCACAAAAAGCTCCAAGAAACTGGGGAATCTTGCCAATAAACCTTTGTTATCCGCTGATTTCCTTTGGTATGTATGTCGTTGTTGTGTCTCTCTCTCTCGAAAACGTGGTTGCCTTTCCTCGAAGGCCTGTGCTAATAGAAAGGCCCAACATTTTCGTCTGTGCGGACTTCTCATACAAAGCGCGAACGTCTCTGTGAGGAAATCAAACTACACCCAAAGCCTTCTTCATCAAAGACCTCACGCAACGCATGGTAGCATTCGTTTTTTTTGTGGTTGGATACTGAAACGCGAGTGAGCATTGAAACTTCAGCACGCAGGAGCGGTGAGTCTATGTCGGTAGAAGAAATTCAGAATTATTTGCGGATCCTAGAGGCCGTTCCAACGAACGTGCCTGCTTTCGAAGCCCTCAAGCAGATCTACACAGAACACCAACGTTGGGAAGAACTGGCCCAACTCGTAGAAGACCGTGCGGAACGCTTGCCTGATCGCAGTCAAGCCCCTGCGCTTTATCTACAAGCGGCCAACACTTGGTTCCACAAGGAGCAAAACACCGAACGCGCCAAAAAGACCATCACCAAAGTGTTGGAGTTGATCCCCAACGAACGCAACGCCCTCGCTCTCTGGCGCGAACTCGCCACTTTTGAAGGGGACTTTGCAACCGCGATCAAGATCTTGCGCCAAGAGATCCAGATCACCGAAGACGCCCGCGAAAAAAGCAAGCGTTTTGTGGATATCGCCAAGATCTTCGAAGAACACATGGACAACCAAGAACACGCTGCGATGGCCTACCATCAAGCCTTCTTGCAAGACCCCGAGAATTTGGGGCCGATGGAGCAAGCGCTTCGACTCTACCGCAGCCGAGGCGATTGGCAACGTGTGATCGCAGTCCTGCGAGCGCGGCTCGAAAAAGTCTCCGAAGCCTCGAACAAAGCGCGCCTGATGTTCCAAATCGGCCAAATCTTTATCCAACATCTTGATGAAGGCAAAACTCCCGAAGGACTCGCCAAAGCCGCTCAACTTTTCCGCGAAGCCCTTAACCTTGATCCCGATCTCGATGACTTTGACAACGCACTCGAACTCTACAAAGACAACAAAGAGTGGTCTCAAGTCACCGCACTCTTGCGCGCAAAACTCGAGGTTGTCACCGAAAACACCAAAAAAGCGCGGCTGCTGCTTGAGCTTGGAAACGTCATTCTTCAACACCTCGAAGAAGGACAAACCCCCGAAGGTCAACAAAAAGCCTCGCAATTCTTTCAAAAAGCCCTTGAGTTCGACCCCAGCCTCAACGAAGCCAAAGAAGCCATCGAAGAACTTTCCTACGCAACGGAAGATTGGTCTTCTCTGCTCAAGCGTTTGAAGAAAGACATCCGTGACGCGGGCAAAGACGAAGATCGCGCCGCCTTCTTGAACTACAAGATCGCAGAAGGCTATCTCCTCCGAGAAGACAAACCTGCTTACGCTGTCCGTTATTGCAAACAAGCCCTCGAACTCCAACCCAACCACACCAAGTCTCAAGACCTGTTGCAGCGCTTGTACGGCGAGTTGGCCGGTGTTCTCTTTTGTGCCGCGCTGAAAGAAAGAAAGACGAGCTTGCAGCAGGAAGGCAAGGGCGCGGTAGGTGGAAACTACGCTCAAAGATTGAACATTATTGTCTTTCTCAAATAACTCAAATGCGCGCGCCAATTCGCTTTCCGCTGTGCTGGTTTCTTCAGCCGCAGCACGCTTCGTCTGCGGACGAATCTGCCACCGGCCCTGATAGGCCAAAACGCGCCCCCATTCTTGATGGCCGATGGCTTCATAGAACTCCTCTTTGATCTCCTGACAGAGCGCAATGCGTTTCCGCAAATGGCCGGCGCTGGCGGAGAGTTGGCCGATCTCATATTGTTGAATAGCGACATTCCCGAGACCGATGGCAAGATTGTTTTTGTCATCAGATTTTTCTCGTAATGTGTTGTGCATCAAAAACAACGGCACCGCTTGCGCCGGCTGGCCGGAGAGCGCGTAGGAATTGGCCAATACATTCAAGGTCCACGCCTGATCCGCTTCTTTCTGCAAGCGCGGCGGGTGATCCTCGCCCTCAGGAAATAGGGCACGCAACAGTTCGATCTCTAAATTGTAGTTGGCAAGTTGGTAATAAATTGGTTTGTTCAATCGATCACGGTAAAGTTCAAACGCCTCATCAAACTTCCCAGCACCAATCAGGTGATGGTAGCGCTCGATCACCGGCGCGAGATCGGCGAGCGTCATCACTTTCTCCGGTGCTGGCAGGGCTTGAAAATAAACCACCGCGCGCTGATGTACGGCGTCGCGCGCGGTCAAATGGTCGTAAAGAAACGAACGCAGGATGGGGTGAAAATCATATTGCTGGTGGCTTTCATCATAAAACAAAAAGCCGAGTTGCTGCAAGCCTTGCAAGAGTTCCCACAGCCGGTCAGTTTGCGTTCGAGGAAAAAGTGCTTTAGCTGCGGCAAAATCGAAACTGCTACGAAACACCGCAATCGTTGCGGCGACTTGTTGCTCTTTTTTATTGAGCAAATTGAAGCTGGTCGTGAGAATCTTCTGTGGTTCTTTTTGGTCGATCAAATTCAATTTAAAGGCCGCGGCCATGTCCTTTGCACGCTTGCGGCGCAGGGCCGTGCTCAACAGCTTGAGCATGAGCGGGTGATTGCCATAAATCGCGGCGGCGCGTTCCATTTCTGCGCGGCTGCCAATGAGGCCTTGGCTGCGGAAGAAGCGCACGCTATCGCTCGGCGAGAGTCCGGCCAAACGCTCATGCCGCACGCCGGCCACTTCTTCCAACGCTGCGGGAAAAAGGCGCGTGGTGAGCAGGGTTTTGCACTTGCCGGTGGCGAGTCGTTTTAAAAACTGTCCGGCCTGCGGATGCACCGGCTCGCGCAAGCGACGCTCGCGTTCTTCGTCGGGTGTGATGCTTCGACTTCGCTCAGCATGACTTCGTCTTGTATGATTGTCACCCTGAGCGGAGTCGAAGGGACCCCGAGCGGCCTGCCCTGAGCCTGTCGAAGGGAGGGGCTCTTGGATGAACATCGCCTTCATGCCGCTATAACCGCGCAACGCGCGCTCGAAACCGTCGAGGATGAGCAGAAAGCGGTTGTTGTATAAAATTGAATGCAGCAAACTGAGCTGGTCGGTGAGCGCGCCGCGTTCGACGCGCACTTCTTTGGAGGTGAGATAAAAGAACAGACTCTGGCTAAACGCTTCGAACGGCTCGTCATAAAACGACCACCACAGCACGCCGTCCAGCTCGGCATTTTTCGCCAGCACTTCCTGCTGCAGCCACACCCAGCTCAGCGCGGATTTGCCCATGCCGCCAATGGCTTCGAGCACCAGCATCGGCTCGGGCGCATTGTGCAGCCAATTGGAGAGCAGGGCCTTTTCCGCCTCGCGCCCGGTAAAATGCTGCGGCAGCGGATACGGATGCGCGATGAACGGCGTGGGGGCGAGGGGGATGAGGCGCTTGTTGCTGGAGGCTGGTTGCTGGTTGCTGGTATTGGCCGCCAGCCATTTGCCGAGCGCGGAGGTGAGCTTGCTCGCGAAGTCGTGCACTTCTTTGAAATGGTCGACGACCTTTTCTTTCTTCACCACATCGAGAAAGGCGTTGAGCGCCGCGCGTTGCTCAAATTCGATGAGAGCCGGCGGCCACGCGTGCTCGGGGGAAATGATGAAACAGAAGCAGGGCTTGTTGAGCTTCTTGGCCAGCTCGTATTCCTGCTGCGTGATGGACTTCTTCTTGCCTTTGGGCACGAAGCCAAAACGGTGCGCATAAATGCCGACGAAGATATCGCACGCGGTCACTTCTTTATCGCACACTTTCGCCGGCTCCTCCGGCAGCGCGCCGAAAAACTCCATCGCGAGCGGCACGCATTGATAGCGATTCACCACCTCAATCGCAGCTTGGCGATAGTCTTTGAGGTCGAGATAGGTTGAAGAGAGGAAGATTTTGAGAGACGGCATATTTGCCCCGAGTCCGGTTTTTTGTTTAAAAAGATAAGCAGCGCTTGTCGAGTTTTGCGAAAACCTTTCATTTGCGCGCGTTCTGCGCTTCATGCTACTTTTTCCAGTTTTGCGGATGATCGTGATCTTCCCACCAGCGCGCGGAATTGTTCAAAATGTATGCGCGGATGCGCGCCAAATCCTGTTCATCGCGCACGACGTGTTCATAATAATTCCGTTGCCATAATTTCCCCGGAAACGCCGGCCAACCGAATTGTTTGACGCCGTGAATGTATTCATGCGTCGTAATGGATTTGAACGCGCCGATGATGCCGCCCAATGTCGCGGTGGTCGTTGCCGTTTTCGGTATTGCCGCATCCGTAGGGGCAGGCCTTGTGCCTGCCCCATGGTATTCATGATTCGAATCATCGGGAACCACATTCGGGGCGACCACAAGGGTCGCCCCGACGGTGGGATTCGTGTCGGCATTCACGATTGGCGACGTGATCGCAACAACACCGTGAAAATGATTCGGCATCACCACGAATTCCTCCAAGGCAATATTGGGAAACCGTTGCGGCAATGCCAACCATTCGGTTTGCACCATTTCACCCGCGGCATTGAGAAGCAATTCACCGGCAACAACATCACCAAAAAGAGACAAACGCTGCTGCGTACAGATCGTCACAAAATACACGCCCGCTTGCGCATAATCATATTCCTTGAGGCGAATTGAACGGCGATGATGTTTGGCGGGATCGAACTTCATGAGGTTGCCGAGTTTATTCGGTTGCGAAAAAAGCGGCATAGTATCGCATGCACCGCAACAACACGATCACGTTTAGCATTTGCTCAAAGCACTTTGGTAACGATGACCACATATGCTTCGAAAGCTCTATCCGTCACAATCCGTCGCATCAAATCTTGAAGACCTCAATGCGCCTCCAACCAATTCTCGCCCACGCCCGCCTCCACTTTGATCGGCACGTCCAAATGCACGGCGCCGCTCATCTCTTCGATCACCAGCGCGCGCAGCTTTTCCAATTCTTCTTCCGGTGCTTCGAACACCAACTCGTCATGCACTTGCAAGATCATCTTTGCCTGCAAATTTTCTTTGAGCAAACGGCGCTGGATGTTGAGCATCGCGATCTTGATCAAATCCGCGGCGCTGCCTTGAATCGGCGTGTTAATCGCCACGCGCTCCGCGCCTTCGCGCACGCGCTGGTTGTCGCTGTGAATGTCGGGCAAATAGCGGCGGCGATTGAACATCGTAGTCACATAGCCGTTCTTGTGCGCATCCGCGATCGTGCCCGCCATGAACGCATTCACGCCGGGGTATTGCACAAAATAACTCGTGATGAATTGCTGCGCCTCCTCCACGGAGATGCCCAAACGTTTGCTCAAGCCGTATGCGCCCATGCCGTAAATGATGCCGAAGTTGATCTCCTTCGCGCGCCGGCGAATGTCGGGCGTCATCTCGCTCATGGGCACGTTAAAGATGCGGCTCGAGGTCGCGGAGTGAATGTCTTCATCATTGCGAAATGCCTCGATCATGTTCGCGTCCTGCGCGAGATGCGCCACGAGGCGCAGTTCGATTTGCGAATAATCCGCATCGAGCAGCTTCCAACCTTTTTTGCGCGGAATGAACGCGCGCCGAATTTGGCGGCCCAACTCCGTGCGAATCGGAATGTTTTGCAAATTGGGATCGCTGGAAGAAAGCCGGCCCGTAGCGGCCACGGTTTGATTGAAGCTCGTGTGCAATCGTCCCGTGAAAGGATTCACCATTTGCGGCAGCGCATCAACATAAGTCGACTTGAGTTTCGACAGCTCGCGATAATCGAGCAGCTTCGCGGGCATGGCATGATGGTGCGCCAACTCTTCGAGCACGTCCGCGTCCGTCGAATAGCCCGTCTTCGTGCGCTTCTTGCGCGGCAGCTTCAGCTTCTCAAACAAAATTTTCGCAAGCTGCGGCGGCGAATTGATATTGAACTCCTCGCCCGCCAGTTCGTAAATCTCTGCCATCAATTGGCCGAGGTTCGCTTCCAACTCCGCTGACATCTTTTTCAGAAACGCGAGATCGAGATTGATCCCTTCCCACTCCATCGCGCGCAGCACTTCCACAAGCGGCATCTCAATCGTTTCGAATAATTCATACAAACCCATGCCGCGCAGCTTTGGCTCGAAGTGGCGATACAAACGAAACGTGAAATCCGCGTCCTCGCCCGCGTAGCGCGCGACCTCGGCAGGAGTCACTTCGCGCATGGTCTTCTGCTTTTTGCCCGTGCCGATCAACTCGCTCGTGGGAATCTTGCGATAGTTGAAATGCTCGAGGCAGAGCAAATCGAGATTATGTTGGCGATTGCCGGGATTGAGCACGTAACTCGCAACCATCGTATCGAAATCCGCGCCGCGAATATTCACGCCGTAACGCGCGAGCACGAGTTGATCGTACTTCGTGTTCTGCCCGCACTTCTTCGCCGTTGCATCTTCCAACAACGGCCGAAAAATTTTCTTCAGAGAGAAGTCCCGCTTGCCCGCCGCATCTTCCAAAACGAAATCGCTCAAATCATTTTCCAACAGCGGCGCAGCCACGGGCACGTAATACGCGCGGCCCTCTTCCCACGCGAAGCTCATGCCCACCAATTCCGCGCGCAAGGGGTCCGCGGCAGTCGTTTCCGTATCAAACGCGAAGCACGGAACGCCGCGCAACTTCTCGACGAGTTCGCGCACGCCCTCCGGTGTATCGACGAGTTCGTAATTCACGCTCACCGCCGGCGCTGCTTCCGTGAAGCGCGAGATGAGGCTATTGAATTCAAACTCGCGGCTCAACTTTGAAGCCGCTTGATTGTCCATCCCGCGATATGCGAGTTCATTGACTTTAATCGCGAGCGGCACGTGCGTGTCAAT
>JABWAN010000171.1 GCA_013361015.1 Candidatus Zhuqueibacterota bacterium
TGCTCACGCTGATGGCACAGGTGCACGGCCGGGACGGCTACCTCCCCAAGGATCGTGCCGACCTCTATGATCGCGCCGTGAATTTGCTGCTGGCGCATTGGGAGAACCGCATTGTGCGCGACATGCGCGGGAGCTTGAAGGTGGAACCGGGACTGGTGATGCAGTTGGGCATTCGCACCGAGACTTTGCGCCATGCCCTGGAGCGCGTCGCCTTCACCGCGCACGAACGCCAGGAAAAAGAAGCCCGCCCGCAGCGAGCGGGCGGCCGACATTCCCCACGAAGAGTTGCGCGAGGAACTGGGCAAGAGCTTGGACAGCCTGGACAAAGCCGAGACCGTGATTGCCTACATTCAGGAACGCGCCGGCCTCTTGCAAGCGCGCGACAACCGCATCTACACCTTTCCTCACCGCACTTTTCAAGAGTATCTTGCCGCGCGTTACCTGATGCGGCAGGCGGAGTTCGACACCATGCTGCGCGAGCGGGTGCGGCGCGACCTGGACTGGTGGCGCGAAGTTTATTTGCTGGCCGCCGGTTCGGCGCGGACAACACCCCGCAACATCTGCGAACTGGTCGAGGCGTTAGTGCCAAATGATCCCGAACCGGGAAAACTGAAGCGCGTTAACCTCGACCACATTTTGCTGGCGAGCCAGGCGCTGCATGAAACCGAATTTATACGCAACGTGGTCAAAACCCCGCCGGAGGAGGAGCCTGATCGCTTCAGCCGCGTTTTCACCCGCCATCAAAACTGGCTCCAACAGTTGCTGGAGGCTGACCAGCAGATTGCCGCACGTGATCGCGCCCGTGCCGGCAACATGCTGGCTCTGCTGAGCGACCCGCGCGAGGCGGTCACAACGCTCGACCACATGGAATTCTGCTTGGTGCCGGCCGGAGATTTTTGGATGGGAAGCAATGAATATGATGATGAAAAACCGCCACACCTGAACAAACAGCTTACATACGACTATTGGATTTCACGCTTCCCGATTACCGTGGCGCAATACCAGCTCTTTGTGAACGCAACGGAGCACGAACCTGAAGACCCAGATTGTTTGAAAGACCCCGCCAACCGGCCGGTGCGTTGGGTGTCATGGTACGAGGCCATAAAATTCTGCGATTGGTTGACGCGGCACTGGCGCAAGCAGGGACTCTTGCCGAAGCAATGGCGGGTGCAACTGCCCTCGGAAGCAGAATGGGAGAAGGCCGCGCGTGGCGGTTTGAAAGTGCCAAAACCAGTGTTGATGCGGCCGATCAAAGAGTTGGCTGCCGCTCAGCCAAAGCTCACCGACAACGAAAAACCACAGCGCCGCTTTCCGTGGGGAGAGAACGAAGATGCCAATTGCGCCAATTGCATCGGAACCAAGATCAATGAGACGAGTGCAGTGGGTTGTTTTCCTGGAGGCAAGTCACTCTACGGTTGCGAAGAAATGGCCGGCAATGTGTGGGAGTGGACGCGGAGTTTGTGGGGGAAGGATCCATTAGACCCGGAGTACAAGTATCCTTATGATCCTGCTGATGGCCGAGAGAACATAAATGCACCTAACGATATTCGCCGCGTGTTGCGGGGCGGCGCGTTCGGCTACAATCAGAGGCTCGTGCGGTGCGCCTGTCGCCACTGGGGCAGTCCCGACCTCAGGAACGACTTCATCGGGTTTCGTGTGGTTGTGTCCCCATCACTCTGAACTCTGAATCTCTGGACTCTGGAACTCTGAGCTGTTGCTGTTGCTGTTGTTGCTGTGGTTGTTGCTGTGGTTGTTGCTGTTGCTTTTGCAGAGCGAGCGCGAGCGAGCGGCCTCGAAAATTTTTTTGGAAAGAGGTCTTTCTGCGTTCGCCCATGCCTGCTTTTCTCTCTCTCGCCGTCGGAACCGCAAAGTCGGCCGCAAACGCCAAACGCGCTTCAAGCGGCGGCGGACAAAACCCCCGTGCGACAAACGCCAAGGGGGTCTAGGCGTTTCGCCTTCTCCTCGCGCTGGAGGGATATGTGGTCTGATTTTACCATCCGGGCGTCTGTCTACTACCTGAATTTTGCAGGAGTGCATACATCAACCTCCGCCTGCGGTGGAAACCGCAGTCTAAAAGGTGCAAGTTGTCCAAAGACGACTAATCACCCATTGGGTGCTAGCCGACTTCAGTTGGCTTGCATCTTCTACTATGATGATTCATCCTCAGGCGGCGGTCGGCGATATCACCATGCAAAATTCAGGTACTTGAAAACCGTTTACCCTCCTCATCCATCAAGCCTTACACGAAATTTGGGGGAAGGACTTCTCACCTGGGGACCTTCCCGATGCCGGGAAACTTCTCGGCCATTTGGAGCGCATTTTGAATGGAATCATTCTGCCTATCTCCAACACTTTCGGGACGCTGGCGTTCTGCAGCACGAGCTGCGCAAGTTCATTTGGCAACGCCTGGGCAAGCCCGGTAGACTTTATTTTCTCAACTTTGCTTCCAGGTTTTCTCAAAATTCTCAAAATCGCAATAACGCCAACAGCAATTCATTGACGGCGAGTGCGCAATACACGAGCAAGTGCTTGCAATTGCTTGACGATTCGGGCAGCGTCGAGCGCGGTATGTTTTCTGCCAAGTTACATATCATTATTCCCACCGACGGTTGCAAATGAATTGGCTGCTTGTTCTCACCAATCTGGAAAGGAGCAGAGTAATGAAGAGACTTGTACTAAGCGTCATGATGTTCCTCCTGCTTGCCGGAACCTCACAAGGGCAGTGGGTGATCGAGGCCTTCGATACCGCCGCCAAAGATACCGCCTTTGATTTTTACACCGTGGATTGGAATCCCCTCAATGACGGTTACTTGAAGTTGACAGACGGCACAACGGATCCCAAATTCGGGCCGGCTGATTTGACCGCAGATTGGCGCGTCAAATCCACGGAATCATGGGGCAGCTTTTTGGAATTATATTACACCGTGCCGCGCGAAGACAGCTTGTTTATGGATATCTCCTTTGCCTCGCACCTCAGCCTATGGTTCAATAACCGCACGCCCGCTTCCAAAGCGGGAACCGTAAATTTTCGCTTCACGCTGCACGACGGCGCGAGCGGCAATTATTGGGGCAATCGTGATCAGCGCGAAGATTGGATCTATGAAACCACCGCGGTGTTCGATGCGACGCCGGGTTGGACGCGCTTGCTCATTCCATTGGTGGATCGCGGCCGCGGCCCGAGTCCGAACGAGCAAGGCTTCTCCTTGCCCGATTGGGCCTTTGGTGAAAAGCACAACAACGTGCTCGATCTCGACAAGATCGTGGGCTATAGTTTGATTTGGACCACGCCCGGCATCGCCGGCGATTCCGTGAGCACCGGCCTCATCTCCTTCGACAAACTCGAAACCTGGGGCGCGCGTTATCCCGTGCTTCAAACGCAAGATCAAGCCGTGGCCGACACGTTTTGGTCCGTCAGCAGTTGGGGCGAGTGGGATCAAGCCGAAGTGAAAAACACGATCGTGCTTTCGGATAATGCCACGAACGTGTTTGAAGGCGCAGGCGCATTGCAATTGAATTGGCACGTGCGCACGCCGGATCACGGCGGCTGGTGGGGCGGCGGCTCATGGCTCGAACACATTGCGCCGGCAGGCACGCACCTGCAAGATTTGTCCGCGAACACCGCGCTCTTGATGTGGTACAAAGTGGTTTCCGCGACACCGAGCTTGGACGCGAGCAAAATGCAATTGCGCGTGAACCTCTTCGACGACAGCGATGGCGCGGAAGAGCAATGGTATCACCTCACAAGAATTAAGCTCGATAGCATCACGAATGATTGGACGTTGTTGCGCATCCCGCTGGAGCAGTTGCCGCTCAACATTGATCCCACGCCGGACGGGTTCACGTTGCCCTCGTGGGAAAGCTACAAAGGCAACGGCGTGCTCGACTATAACAAACTCACGCGCGTTAAATTTGAAATCACGGGCGGCGGCGAATTTCTCGAAGCGGACGGCGTGCTGCTGTTCGATTATTTGCTGCCCACGGGTTTCAGAGAGACGGACAAAACCGCGCCCGTGCCGCCGGCGAGCATTCTCGGAGTCGCGGGCACGTTCATCAATCTCGTGACGTGGCTCGATGTTCCGGGCGAAACGGAAGAGCGCTATGATGTTTACTACAGCGAAAGCCCGATCACGGATATCAATGCGCCGGGCGTGGAAGTCGTGAAGCTGCGCATACCGGAGAACACGCAAGTTGCGGAGCACGTGTTGCGTGCGCCGCTCACGGATCAACCCGTCACTTACTATTACGCGGTGACCTGCACGGATAAACCCGGCAACATTTCATTACCGGGAGTCTCGGCCGCGGCGGTGACGAATACTGCGCGCGGCGTTCCGACCATTTCATTGGCGCCGCCCGCGAACTTTGCGGCAGACGGCGATCTCTCGGAGTGGAGCGCAATCAAACCGTTCCGCATGTTTCCTTCCGATGGCAGCGGCACGGTGGTCACCAACACGAAGATCGACGGCGATGCGGATTTGGCGGTCACTTCTTATGTGGCCATTGACAACATCTATCTGTACATCGCGTTCGATGTCGAAGACGACGTCGTGCAAGTGGACACCACGCAAACCGATACCTACCAACAAGACTCGCCGGATTTGTTCATCGGCCTTTATGATTGGCGCGGCAAAGTCTATTCAGGCTATCGTCGCGGCGCCACGCCGGACTATCACCTGCGCTTCTCGGAAAACATGGTCCATATGGACAACTTGAGCAACTATGTTTTGTTGCGTCCGGGCGCCAATTATAGTTGGTTCAGAAAATTCCCCACGGGCTACACGGTTGAAGCCAGAATCCCGCTCACGGTGATAGCAGCTTCCGGCAGTGACGAGGTGTTTGTGCCGAAAGAAGGCATGCGCATTTTGATCGATTATGCGATCAATGACAACGACGACCCGGTTGCGCTGCGCGAAGGCATTCTCACCTACTCGCCGGTCAATCAAGACCAATCGTGGAATGACGTTTCGCGTTGGACGTACACGTGGATCGGCACGAAGTGGACGGTGGGGGTGAAGGACCAAAGCTCAGAAATCACGAGCTATGAGTTGTATCAAAACCATCCCAATCCTTTCAATCCCACCACGCAGATCAAGTACAGCTTGGAGCGCGCGGGTCTCGTTTCATTGCGCGTGTTCGATCTGCTCGGTCGCAACGTGGCGACCCTGGTGCATGGCTACAAACCCGCGGGCACGCACACGATCAGCTTCGACGCCTCTCAGCTCGGTGCGAGCGCCGGCAGCGGCCGCTTCGGCAGCGGCGTCTATTTCTATCAAATCGAAGCCGGCGCGTTCCGCAGCACTCGCAAGATGATTTTCATGAAGTGAAGTTAACAGAACCGGGCCCGGCTCGCATGAGAGCCAGGCCCGATTTTTTTTGAGCACATAGTAGGGCCTGATGAGTTTGACCATCAAGCTCGGCAATCTTCACGGCTCTGAACTCGTCCCCCGGCCCCCTTCTCTTGGGAAGAGAAGGGGGAGAGCTGCCTACGCACAAGCAGGTTTTTCTCCCCCTCTTTTTTAAGAGAAGGGGCCGGGGGATGAGTTCAAACTCGCCATTACGGATTTTGATCTTCGATTTCACAAGGCGCCACTACGAACGAGCCTAGTGATCATAATCTCCGAGGGCTGTCATGGACACGATAAAGATGAAGCAACTCTCTTGGCAATCTTTCTTCGTCATCGTTTTAATCGTCACGTTACTGCCGAGTTTTGCGTTCGCCGGCACGACCGGCAAACTCGCGGGCCGCATCACGGAGGCGGAAACCGGTGAGCCGCTCATCGGCGCGAATGTTCTTATCGAAGGCACGCAACGCGGCGCGGCCTGCGATCTGAACGGGTATTTCTTCATTCATAATCTCCCGCCGGGCGAGTATACCGTGATCGTGACCATGGTCGGCTATCAGACTGTGCGCACGCAAAAGGTGAAGATCAGCATCGATCTCACCACCACCCTCAACCTTGCACTAAAATCGGAGACCTTGGAAGCCGGTGAAGTGGTCGTGGTTGCCGAGCGGCCGATGATTCAGAGAGATCTCACTTCCACTTCGACCGTGGTTTCTTCCACGGAAATAAAATTGCTGCCCGTGGAGAATTTCAATCAAGTGATCAATCTGCAAGCCGGCGTGGTGGGCGGGCATTTTCGCGGCGGGCGCTCGAATGAAGTCGCGTACTTGGTTGACGGCATCTCCGTCACCGACGCGTTCAACGGCGGCGTGGGCTTGGAGATTGAGAACGCCATCATCCGTGAGATGGAAGTGATTAGCGGCACGTTCAACGCCGAATATGGGCAAGCGATGTCGGGCGTGGTCAACATTGTCACCCAAGACGGCGGCGAGCAATATCACGGCAACGCCTCGGTCTATCTCGGCAATTATATCACCGACCACTCCGATCTGTTTCGCGATCTCGATCAAATGGACAAAGTGCGTTCGCGCGACGTGCAATTCAGCTTGAGCGGGCCGGTGCCTTTGCTCAAACGTTTGACGTTCTTTGCGACCGGGCGCTATTTCAAAGACGACGGACATCTTTACGGCTTTCGCGTTTACAATATCACGGACGACGCGCCGTTCTTTCCCATTCCGAACAACAACACTTTTTGGATTCCGCGCAACACCGGCGACAGCGCGCACGTGGCGATGAATCCCTATCGCAAGTACTCGCTCAGCGGCAAGCTGACCTACAACCTTTCGAGATTCAAATTCAGCTACAGCGTGTTTTGGGACGACAACTTCAACAAGTATTACGACCATTACTTCTCCTGGACGCCGGACGGCACGCTGAACCACTATCGCACGAATACCGTGCATAGTTTTCAAATCTCACACGTGCCTTCGCAGCGCACATTTCAGAATTTAAAATTCTCCGCCAATCAACACGAGTATGAAGGGTATCTCTATGAAGATCCCTACGATGCGCGCTACGTTGATCCGCAGCGCGGACTCGCAGTCTCGAATTATACTTTCCGTTCCGGCGGCAATGACGGCTCGCGTTACCGTCGCAGCACGCGGACGTATATCGGGCAATGGTCGTTGACTTCGCAGATTTCTAAAGAGCACAAACTCGGATTCGGAATCGAGGGCCGCGCACACAAAATCTTCAACCACAACAGGCAGATTGTCAATCTCACCGAAGGCCAGCTCGATTCGTTGGGCCAGTCGCTCTTCACGCTTGGCTATCGCAACCTCGGCACGTTCGGCAATCAAGCCTACACCAAGTGGCCGTATGAAATCTCCGCGTACGCGCAGGATAAGATGGAATACGAGATGATGATCATCAACGCGGGCGTGCGCTTCGACTATTTCAATCCGAATGCGAAGCTGTTGGCCGATCTCAGGAATCCCACAAAGAATCCCAACTTCTCCGGCGCAGGCGAATTGCAACAGTCGGAGAGCAAGTTTCAAGTCAGTCCGCGGCTCGGCGTTTCGTTTCCGATTACGGACGCGGGCGCGATTCATTTTTCTTACGGCCACTTCTTCCAAATTCCGAGCTTCGAAAATCTTTACATCAATTCCGACTTTCTCGTGCGGCAAGGCGTATCGCTGTCTTCCGTCACCGGCAATCCCGATTTGAAGGCGCAGCGCACGGTGATGTATGAGCTGGGTTTGCAGCAAGTGTTATTCACCAATATCGCGCTCGATTTCACGGTGTATTATCGCGACATCCGCAATCTGCTCGGCATGGAAATCATCAACACCTATGAGGGCTTCAAATACGCGCGCTTCATTAACCGCGATTACGGCAACGTGCGCGGCCTCATTCTCACGTTGGACAAAAGATTCGCGAACTACTTCAGCGTGAAGGCGGATTACACCTATCAAATCGCGGAAGGCAATGCTTCCGATCCGTATGCGGTTTACAACGACAATCAAACCTCGCCGCCGGTGGAATCGGAAAAGAAAGTGGTGCCGCTCGATTGGGATCAACGCTCCACGTTCAATGTCGCGTTCAACGTGGGCAAAGCCAGCAACTGGTCTGTGGGCTTGATTTATCAAAACGGCTCCGGCTTTCCATACACGGAAGACCCGCGCATTTCGCAGGGCGTGCGCTTTGAAAACGGCGGGCGCCGGCCGATCACGAACAACGTAGATTTGCGCGCGGAGAAAACGCTCAAGATTGGTAAGATGAATTTCAACACGTTCCTGTTGGTTTATAACGTGCTCGACATTAAAAACGAAAATGGCGTGTATGCTTCGACCGGCAGAGCCGCGGTCGATCTCAACACGAAATACGCGGGTCAAATCATCGGCCTCAACACGCTGGAAGAGTATGTGAAGAATCCGTCGATGTATTCCACGCCGCGCCAAATCCGCGCGCCGCCGTCAGCGGGACAATCGCCCGCTCTGCGTCGATCCACACCGCCCCGTCACGGTACGAGAGCGTGCGGATCCGGCGCGCACCGCCGAGCG
>JABWAN010000172.1 GCA_013361015.1 Candidatus Zhuqueibacterota bacterium
GGCGTGCGCACTCGTTCCGGCGCGTTGTTGAAGAGTTTGATCGCCAAAGCCTATCGCATTACGCCCAAGGCTGGTGCGCGCGATCAGGACATTGCGCGCAAGAGCCAACGCGAGTTCGTTTTTCATCAACAAGTCTACGCGTTCTTCGCGGCGCAAAGTGAGGAATACTCCGTGGTGCGTCCGGTGGATTATTTTCCGGACATGCTCACGCTCATTGTCGAAAAAGCCGAGGGCGCGGATCTTGGCGAATTGATTCAGACCGCACGCTATTCGCTTGGCGGATATTTCACGCGCAAGGCGCAGCTCGGCAAATATTTCAAGCGCGCGGGCAAATGGTTGGCATTGATGCATCAAGGCTTTGCCGCCAGTGCCGCCACCACTTTCGAGGCCAAACATTTTGAGCAGCAGATCAATCATTACTTCGAGCGCTTCAAACGCGCCGGCGGCAAAGTGCAAACTGCCGAGCCGATTCGGCAGCTGTTGTTGATACAACTGCAAAAATTTGCCGGCGTGCCGGTGCGGCAAGCACATTTGCACGGCGATTTCAAATTGCGCCACATTTTCGTCACGGAGGATAACCTCACGCCGATCGATTTCGGCAACGAGCTGGCCGGCGCAACTTATGATGACATCGCGCGCTTTTTGGTTGAGATCAAACTGCTCGAATACGGCTTTGCTTTGCCGGTGCGCCGCGATTTGATGCGTTATTTGCAAGACCAATTCTTGCTTGGCTACTTCGGCAGCGCCCAATGGCCGCCGCTACTGCGATTCTACTATGCGGTATGGCTCTGGGCGAAGTGGGACCGGCGCTTGAAAAAGCTGGCAACCAATCGCTTGATTAAAAAAGTCGATCGCCTCATGCAGGCCACAGGCATGAAAAGCTTAATCAATCAAACTTACGTGAATGGCTGGTTCAAACGCGAGCTGCTCGCGGAAATTGCGCTGTTGGAAAAGGAGAGCGGCAGTGGTGCAAGATAGCTTGCAAGGATTCGCGTGCGACTCAAATAATTCCCCCCTTGAAAGGGGCCAGGGGGGTGTCATTGTTGCGCGGAGAATTTCAAAGCACAACCCCCTGCCCCCCTCAAGGGGGGAATCGCGTTCGTGCATGCGCGAATATTTTTTAGCCAACCTCTTCATGCTTTGCTTCGCACTAGCGACTTTATTCTTCGCCCTCGCCGCGTGCGCTCAAGAGAAGAAGGAGAAGAAGGAGAAGAAAGAAAAGAAGCAAACCCAAGCTGCGGCAACAATCACGATTTCAACCTATACGCCTCCGCCGCAAAGCCCGCTTGCGCGCAAAGTGCATCCACGCCTCTTTTTCGCGCCGGAGGATTTGCCCGAATTACGCCAGCGGTTGAAGACGCTTTATAGCACGGAGTTTCAGCGCTATATTAACGAGTTGGACAAGCACTTCGACGACGCACCGGAACAACGCGAACGCGGCCTGCCTTTCTTCGATGCGAAGAACTATGCTTTTCTATATTTGATCGACCCGGCCACCATGCGCGGCTTCAGCTTCGGCCATCGCCGCGACGAATACGGGCGGAAGGCCATTGAAATCGCCATGTTCGTGAAGCGCGAGACGCGCGGCGATCGTCACTCTTCCGCAAATTTGCAGGGCGAAAACGGCGGCTATCACAATCTCGCGCTCGCCGTGGCGTATGATTGGACTTTTCCGCTGCTCTCGCTCGAAGAGAAGTGCGCGCTCGCAGATGCAATGATTCGCATGTACGACAATCGCGACTCCGAAACGAACCCCGGTGAGTATGAAAAGCTCTCGAATCAAGTCACGGGCTACATCCATTCCGGCTGCGCGGGTGCGCTTGCCATGTGGGGCGACGAGCTCGGCCCGACGTATTCCGCCAAAGCGCAAGAGATGTTGAACTACTTCAACGCGGTCTTCTTGCAACGCTCGCTCGAAACCGGCGACAAACTTTTCGAAGGCCCGGGTTGGAGCGAAGGCGCGAGCTACTACATGCTCGGCATCACCAACGTGAGCTTTATGGCCGGCGCGGCTTCGAGCGCGTTGGGCGAGAATCTTTTTTATAAGTATGATTTCCTCCGTCACAATGCGCTTTATATTTTTTACAACACGCTCCCGCTCAAACTGCGCGACAAGTATTGGCTCTCGCGGCACGACACGAACAGCTTGGATGACGTGAACAATCACAACTTCAGCCGCATTCTGCAAATTGCCGCGGGCGCGTTGCGCAAAAATGATCCCGTGATGGCGGGCGTGGCGCAGTGGATGCTCACGATCGGCGGCTATGGTTTGCAGGTGGAAGATTACAAGTACTACGATCCGCGCATTGACGATCTTTTTTTCAATTTTTTATGGGGCAGCAAAGACGTCAGCCCGCTTTCGCCCGAGGCCGCAGATTTGCCGTTGACCTACAAGCTCGGTCTCGGCGAGATTGTGATGAAGTCCTCGTTTAATAAAGAAACTTCCACGCACATTATCTTTTGGGCGCCGCGCATTTGGTATTCGCCGCACGCGCATCTCGATCAATCGAGCTTCACGATTTACAAACACGGCAGCCTTGCGCTTGATGCGGGCAATAGCAAGAACGCCGACGATCTGCCGCGCGGCTCCGCTTCGCGCGAAGCGATCTTTCACAACATTCTCGGTTTGTACAATCCCGATGAGCCGGAAGAAGCGGACGAGCCGAATTTTATGAGCTTCAGCTTTCGTCCCGATAAAAGCGCGGAATATTGGAAAGACGAAGCCTTTCAGCCCGGCGGCCGCAGCGTCATCGGCGAGCTGAAGGCTTTCGAGTCCGGCGAAGATTATGATTTCATCGACTACGATTATTCGCGCTCATACACCGGCGATGAAAAAGAAAGCAAAGCGCGCTCGGCCGTTCGTCGCTTCGTGTATTTGCGCGGCCCGGAAAATCGCGAGTTCGTGGTGATTCACGATCTCGTTGATTCACAATTCGAAAAGCGCTGGCTCTTGCACACCGCGTTCGAGCCGCAAATCAACAACGATCAAATCATCGTCACGAATAATTTTGAAAACGTCGCGCACGGCCGCATGCTCGTGAAGTCGCTCTTGCCCGCGCAGAAAGAGATCGTCAAACTCGGCGGCGAAGGCCAGTGGTTTGTCGATGCCAACGGCAAACTCATTCGTTCGCGCGGGCCGTATCTCGATTGGGGCGCGTATTGGACCGGCAGTTGGCGCGCGGAGATTCGCACGCAAGCCGGCGAGTATTTGACGGTGATGCAAATCGGCGACTCGCGCGTGCTGCAAAGTATGTCGCCCGTGATGAAGATTGAGTCCGCCACGTGCAGCGGCGCGTTGATCGACAACAGGCGTGTCGTGATTTTTAATAAAAAGACAACCGCGCAAAGCACGCTCTCTTATCAAATCAACTCCACGCAATCGGTCGCGCACGTGATCGGCGGAATGACGCCAAACACATTCATGAAGATTCGCAAAAACGGCGCGCCGCATTTGAATGTGAAAACCAGCAGCCACGGCGTGTTGAGTTTTACGGATTCGCCCGGCGGCAGTGTGAAGTATGAAATTGGGGTGAATTGAGAAGTAAAGAAAGAACGAGCACCCTCCTCGCACTGTCATCCTGAAAGTATCTTCTCTCCCGCTTGAGACACACCCTGTTTGGGGCCATGTGCCAAGCGCGAGGAAAGGTTTTTCCAGAATGACAATGAGAGGGTGCGGCCGTGACAAATTTCACATTGAAAATTCGCAATTGAAAATCTTTCATGCTTTTGATTTTAGCTGTTTAACAGGAAGGCACGCAGCCATGACACGGACGTTACTGTTACTATCGTTTCTTTATTTGACGGTCACGACCACCTCTGCGCAAAACTATCTTCCTCCCGCGGGCAGCCCGCTCGCGAACAAAGCGCATCCGCGCCTCTATCTCACCGCGGAGGAGCTCACGCCTTTGCGTCAGCGCATTAAAAATCTCTACTCGGCGGAATATCAAAACTACGTTAATGCCCTCGACGCCGCGTTCAATGAAAGCGCCTCGGCCAAGACGCGCAACTATCTTCTGCTCGATGCGCAGAACTATGCTTTTCTCTATCTCCTCGATCCCGCGAAGATGACGGGCTTCACTTATGGCCACACGCGCATGCAATATGGCCGCAAGGCCATCGAGCTGGCCATGGCCGCGCGCACGCTCTCGAATGGAGGTGACACGCACTCGTCCGCAAAGCTGCAAAGCACGGACGGCGCGCATCACAATCTCGCGCTCGCGGTGGTGTATGATTGGACTTTCGATCTCTCCACGATTGATGAAAAGCGCGGCCTCGCGGATGCGTTGATTCAACTTTATGACACGCGCGACGAAGACGCGAACCCCAACGCCTATCAAAAACTTTCGAATCAAGTCACGGGTTACATTCATCACGGCTGCGCCGGCGCGCTTGCGATTTGGGGCGATGATCTCGGCGCAATCTACACGGCCAAAGCGCAAGAGATGTTGAACTACTTCAACGCCGTGTTCCTCGAACGCACGCTCCTCACCGGCGATAAAATTTTCGAAGGCCCAGGCTGGAGCGAAGGCGCGAGTTATTATTTCCTCGGCATCACCAACGTGAGCTTCATGGCCGGCGCGGCGAGCAGTGCGTTGGGCAGAAATCTTTTTTATGAAACCGATATTCTGCGCCGCAATGTGCTCTACATTCTCTACAACGCGCTGCCGCTCAAGCTGCGCGGCTATTATTACATGTCGCGCCACGACACGAACAGCTTGCAGGAAGTGAATGAGCACCACATGAGCCGCATCATGGCGATTTCCGCGGGCGCGTTGCGCAAGGTTGATTCCGATATGGCCGGTCTCGCGAAGTGGATGCTCACTACTGGCGGCTTCGGCCTCGATGTGAAGGAGTATCAATACTACGATCCGCGCATCGATGATCTCTTCATTCAATTCTTGTGGGGATATAAAGACGTGGCCGCGAAATCGCCGCAGCAGATCGGTCTCGCGCCCGGCCAAAAGCTTGGCCTCGGTGAAGTCGTGATGAAGTCTTCGTTCGATAAAGAGAACTCGACGCACATCATCTTTTGGGCGCAGAAATATTGGTACTCGCCGCACGCGCACAAAGATATGGCGAGCTTCACCATCTACAAACACGGCAGCCTCGCGCTTGATTCCGGCAACGGCAAAAACGCCGCGGATTTTCCGGATGGCGAAGGCTCGAGTGAGGCCGTGTTTCACAACATTCTCGGCTTGTATGATCCCAACAACACCGACCGCGGCTTCAATTACATGAGCTACGAGTTTAGTCCCGAAGGCAGCGCGGATCATTGGACTGCGCCGGAGTTTGCGACCGGCGGACGCAATCACATCGGCGACTTGCTCGGCTTCGAATCCACGAGCACGTATGATTACGCGGACTATGATTACTCGCGCGCATACACGAATCCCGCGCGTTGCAGCTTCGCGCGTCGCCGCTTCACGTATCTGCGCGGCGGCAATAACGAAGAGTTCGTGGTGATTCACGACGTGATCAAATCGCCGCATCAAAAGCGGTTTCTTTTGCACACGGCTTATGAGCCGCAGATTGCCAGCGACGTGATCACGGTGACGAATAACTTTGACAATATCGCGCACGGTCGCATGCTGGTGAAATCCGTTTTGCCCGCAAGCAAAGAGATCGTTAAAATCGGTGGCACCGACAAGTGGTTCGTGGATGCCGATTGGAAGCCGTTGCCGCAAGAGGGACCGTTTCTCGATTGGGGCGCGTATTGGACGGGCAGTTGGCGCGCTGAAATTCGCAGCAATGACGGCGAGTTTCTAACGGTCATGCAGATCGGCGACAGCAAAACGTTGACGAGCATGGCGCCGGTGCAAAGCGTGAGCGCCACAAATTTTTCCGGCGCGTTGATCAACAATAATCGTCTCGTGCTCTATGCGAAGACCACGAATCGCTTGAACAGCGCAAAATATACGCTCAACGCGAACGGCAACGTCGCGCATCTCATCGCGGGCTTGACCGCGAATGCCGCAGTAAAAATTTTGAAGAACGGCGTGTTGTTGCAAGAGGCGAAGAGTTCCTCGGCAGGCGTGGTTGCGTTCAATGACAATCCCAACGGCTCGGCGAGCTACACGATCAACGTCGGCGCGCCGCTCGCGGTTGATGATGAAGAAGAGCAAAACGTTCCGGCGGATTTCGCGCTCGGGCAGAATTATCCAAATCCTTTTTCGCTTGTTGATGGAAAGACGCAAGCTCAAACCGCGATTCACTATCAACTCGCACGCGAAGAGCACGTGAGTTTGGAAGTGTTCGACGTGAGCGGCAGATTGATTCGCACGCTCACGAACGGCTTGCAAAGCGCGGGCGCGCATCAAGTCGCGTGGGATGGCTTGACGCGGGAAGGCCGCGTTGCTCCCGCGGGCGTTTATTTTTATCGCATGCAAACGGCGAGTGCTTCAGCGACGAAGAAGCTTTTGATGGTGCGGTAGAACTTTACTAAACTTTTCAAGTTTAGTAAAGTTTGATTGCGGCACTCGATATGATTTTACACTTTACCCGTTACACCTTACACAAGGGTGTAAGGTGTAAGGCAGGCGAATGAAACTCCTTATCAAAATTCTCCTCGGCTTTTTCATTTTCTTCATTGCGTTCGTGCTAGCACTCGCGGCATTCACGCAGACTGCGCGCTTTAAAGCATGGCTGCGCGATCAATTGCTCACCCAGGCGCATGAAAAGCTTGCCGGCAAGCTTACGCTCGGCCGCATCGAAGGCAATCTCGTCAGCAATTTCACGTTGATTGATTTGCAATTGGACTACGCGAACGAAATCTTCGCTCGCGTTCCGCGTGTCGAAGTGGGATTTCGCTTGCTGCCTTTGTTGGATGGCCGCGTGCAGATCGATAAGATTTTGATCGACAGCCTGTATTTGAATTTGAAGCAACAAACGGACAGCTTGTGGAATATTCAAAAGGTCGCGCACGTCGAAACCGACACCGCGAGTCCGGGCACGTTAAATTTGTCGCTCTCGAATTTTGAAGTTCGCCACGGCTCCGTGCGTTTCGCGCCGCTCGACACCGCGAGTTTTCTGCATCGGAGCGCATGCGAAAACATTTCCCTCCAGATGCAATTGGAAAAGGAGCGCAACCGCACGGTCGTGGAGTTGCGCAATCTCTCCGGCACGCTTTCAGATTTTCCGCTCACGCTTAAGAAAATGCGCGGGCGCATGATTTACGATACGGATTCACTGCGTATTGAACAGCTCGCACTGGAAATGGGCGAGTCAAAATTGCAGGGCGAGCTGACCCTCACCGATTTTTCGAAGCTCCAATACCGCGCGCATCTTTCGGCTTCACCTTTGCAATTGGAAGACGCGCGCGCTTTTGTGCCAACGCTCACGACGCCCGGGCCTCTGCAAATTACCGCCGAGCTATCCGGCGATGCGAGGAGTGCGGCGGGCACGCTCATGTTTTCGCATGCCGCCGGAAACGTGCAGACAACGTTCGCCGTGCGGCAAGATTCATTGCTCGCCTATGATCTCAGCGCTGAAATTCGTGCTCTCAACTTAGCCGTCCTGCTGCCCGAAGGCGGACCATCCTCTCGCCTCAACCTCAACCTCGTTCTCAATGGCGCTGGTCTCGCATTGCAAGACATGAACACGACCATAAACGTGGTCATGGATTCCTCGCGCTTCCAGCATTTGCAGGTTTCACACCTCGTGATTGAAGGCGCGATCGGTGAAGATCAAATTCTCGGCAACGTGCTCTTGCTTTCGCCCAACGGCGAGCTGGCGCTCATCGGCAGCGCAAGCGGCTTGCAGGAGGCGCAGCGCTTTCACGTGAACCTCAGCGCCAAAGGTCTCGATGCCGGCGCAATGCTGCAAGACTCCTCGTTGGCCTCGCATGTGAGTTTTGATTTGGAGGCCAAGGGCAACGGGTTTGATCCACAGCAAACGAGTTTGCAGGGCCGGCTTGCGGTGGCGGCTTCATCTTTTCAGCAATTCGCTCTCGATACTTTGTTCAGTGTGTTTCGTCTGCACGGCCAAGATTTGTGGCTCGATACTTTGCAGGCAAAAACCAATCTCCTTACACTCGAAGCTGCGGGCCGCGTGAGCCGCGCCGCGGAAAACGATTTGCAATTTCACGCGCAATTAGGCAATCTCGACGAAGCGCGGCGGGTGTTGGAAGCCGACACACTGGAGGCCATAGGCAGCATCTCCGGCCATGCACGCGGTCGCATGGACTCGTTGCAGGTCGCCGGCGCATTCAACTTGCGGCAGGTAAAATATAATCGCACAAAGATCGATACCCTCTTCGGCGACTTCACCTTCGCGCAGCGCGATACCAATAGCGGCGGCACGATTCACGCACGCGCACAAAAAATTTTGGCGGCCGTCGTTCCGCTCGACTCGCTGCGCGCAACCGTCGACTACAACCTCGCGCATGCCGATAT
>JABWAN010000173.1 GCA_013361015.1 Candidatus Zhuqueibacterota bacterium
AAGAGAAGGCCACAGAATCACACGGAAGACCACAGAATTCTTCCCTAACAAAAAATGACTTCTTTCCGTGAGTTTCTGTGTAATTTTGTGGCGAAATTTTCTGCTATTTTTGCACTGAATTTTCTCTTTTGATATTAATGCCTAAGTTTGATTTAGAACCTCCATCCCAAATCGCCGAACGCGCGCACGAAGTTCATCGTGTCGCCGTGAAAATTTTCGCAGGTAGCACTGAAGAAGAAACGCCGGGTGAGATTGAGATCCAAACGCAAACGTTCCCACGGATTCACTTGCGCGCCGCGTGCATTTTCCATGCGATAGATATACGCGCCGCCGCCGAGTGTGAGGTAGAGCACGCCGAATAAACTGCGCGAGAGATCGAGTGCGGGATAATAGCCCGAGGAAAGCGCATTGCCAAAATATGAAAAGCGGCCGCTCACGCCGACGCCGCTGTTCATGAGATTCGAAACGCTGCCGAACAGCCCCGCGGAATAGACATTCGGAGAGGTTTTGCTTTGCTGCAAACCGCCGTCTAGCGTGAAGCGCGTGAGCGCGGAAGGCTGCAAGCTCACACTCGCGCGCCAGCCTTGCCGCAGGGCTTGATCAAAAAGGCTGTCGGCAATCGCATGCGTTTCCCACGTGCGAATGAGGCGGCGCGCATCGTATGAAAGGCTGAGCGATAAAGAAGGCTGCGGATAGTAATACGCATTGAAGTAGGTATTGCTCAATGCGATCGTGTTGCCGCTCATTTGCCGCCGCCAATTGCGGTTGAAATCCATTTCGAGATATTGCGTGAGAAACAGCCGCCGCGCAACGTTCAAGTCGATCTGTCCAGTGAGGTATTCGCGGCTCACTTGCTGGTGAAAGTATTGTCCCACGCCGGTTGCCGCAAAGTTCAGCTCCGAAGTTTTGCCGAGCGGAGCTTTCATCTGCATAAAGACGCCGTACTTTTTTTCATCGGCGCGAAATTCATAACGATAAAGATCGGGCTGCACGCCGAAAAACACCCCCGCCTTCATGCTCTCACTCACGCGATAACCGAGCGCAACACCATCGAGATAACCGACGCCGCGCATGTCATAGCGCAACATTCTACCCACCGCAAACTCCAGCGGCATTTGCGGCGAGGTATATTCCACGCCGATTTCGTACACGCGATGCAAAGCCGGCTGCTTTTGCGCTGCGCGCGCGCCGATTTGACGATAATTTTGCGAAGAACGCACGCGCGCGATCAAACGCAGAGGCAAGCCCGCGGGCTGCTCGAAGCTCATGCGCAAATAAACCGAAGGCTCGAAGAAATCATAACGCTGCATGCTGCGATCATGTTGCCCGAAGGCTTGCAAACTAATTTGCCCGTTGAGTTGATTCGGAAGGCTCGCCCTGCGAGTTGCATAACGTTTCGGCGCACCTTGCACGGGAGTTTGGGATTTCTCCCTTGTGCGTGCCGTGCGTTCTTCCGGCATCGGCTCGGAAACGCGCGTGCGCTTCTCCAACTCCTGCTGCGCAATGCTCCACACAATGAGGTCATCTGTGCGCGCAGGCAGCGCCGCCGCAACGCTGGACTTTTCCAAAACTTCTTTATCGAGCAAGCAACTCGCATTGTGTTTCGCAACGTATTTGACTTCGAGTGGCATGAGCTTTTGCCCGTTGCGCACCAGCCACACCGCATCACCCGGCCGCATCCCGTCCGCAGTGCCGCCGTTGAAGTAAATCGCTTCGGAAGTCACATAACGCACGCGAAATTCCAACTGTAATTCCTTGGTGACCGCACGCTGCGCGAAAGCGTGTTGGAATAAGAGCAAGCACGCCACTGCGAGCATTCGTTTCATCCGCAATATCCGTAGCCAAAGGCTTTTACTTTTTACCAGTATCATCTACTAGACTCTCGGGTGGCAATTGTAACACGCCTGACTGTTGTATTGATAATCGGGCCGGTTCCTGTGCTTATCGTCCATCTTCGTTTTGTCGTGCTCGTGGCAGAAGATGCACTCGAACACTTTGTAGTTCGCGGCGTTCACGTGGCAAGTTGCGCAGGTTTGCCACTTGCCGCGATGCTTGCCGGAATAGATGCGGAAGTACTGGCCATCGTGATCGAAGGTCGCGGGCAGCCACGCATTCAACGTGTGGCACATCGTGCAATCGTGCGCGAAATTCAATGTCACGTGATTCGGATTGGTCGGCCGCTGAAAATCGGATTGATGGCATGAGTAGCAATCCGTGGGCGTCCCCGCAAAACGATTGTTCACGTGACACTGGCCGCAAGCCGTCGCAACGTGTGCGCCCAACAAAGGAAAGCGTGTGGTGTTGTGATCGAATGTCGAAGGCTTCCACGCATTCACAGTATGGCAATCGGTGCACGTGCGCGAAAAATCCGCGGCGATGTGATTGGGGTTCGTCGTGAGCTGAAAATCATTTTGATGGCATGAATAGCAATCCATCGGCGTGCCGGTGTATTGATTATTCACGTGGCATTGATTGCATGCCACAGCCAAATGCGCGCCGGCGAGCGAAAAGCGCGTGCGATTATGATCGAACGTTGCCGGTTGCCAGGCGACATTGCTATGGCAACTTTGGCAATCGTGCGAATAGTTGCCGGCCACGTGATTGGGATTGGTCGTATTCTGAAAATCGGTTTGATGGCACGAGAAGCAATCTTTCGGCGTTCCAGTGTACTGGCCATTGGCGTGACAGCGTGCGCAATCCACAGTCTGATGCGCGCCCACCAGCGGAAACGTCGTACGATTGTGATCGAATGTCGCCGGCCGCCACGCGCTACTATTGTGGCAGACTAAACAATCGTGCGAATAATTTCCCGCCACGTGATTCGGATTCGTCACGCTCGTGAAATCTTGTTGATGGCATGAGAAGCAATCCTTCGGCGTTCCCGCGAACATACCGTTCGCGTGGCAGCGCGCGCAATCCACCGCTTGATGCGCACCAACCAGCGCGAATGCCGTGCGATTGTGATCGAACGTGCTGGGCTTCCAAACATTGGTAGTGTGGCACTGCGTGCAAGTATGCGAGAACTTTCCCGCCACGTGATTCGGATTCGTCACGCTCGTGAAATCTTGTTGATGGCATGAGAAGCAATCGCGCGGTGTGCCACGAAAGACGCCGTTGCCGTGACAGGCGTTACAGCCCGCGCTCGCATGCGCGCCGACGAGCGGAAAGAAGCTATGATCAACCGCCTGTCCGCGCCAATCTTGCGTCGTATGGCAACTGCGGCAATCGGTGGAATATCCCAACGCAACGTGATTGGGATTGGTTGTGGCCTGATAATCTTTTTGATGGCAGGAAATGCATGCCGAGGAGGTTCCGCGAAAACCGGCCGCGTGACACTCGGCACATGTGGCGCGGCCGTGTCCGAGCGTGAGCGGAAAGCTCGCGACATGTGTAAATCGCGCATCGGCCCATGCCGTGATCGCACTGCTATGGCAAGTCTCGCAGCGCAGCGAGAATCCTGCAAGCTTGTGATTCGGCGCGGTGGTGGCTTCATAATCCTGTTGATGGCAGCCACTGCACTGCAACGGCAAATTCACGAATTGACTTTGTCCGCCGGCCGCATGACAACCGGCGCAGCCCACGTGTTGATGCCGGCCCACGAGCGGAAAGCGTGAGGCTTGATGAACCAGCGTAATTTTGGAAATGTCCGCCCACGCTTGAAACGTGTGGCAGCGTTCACAATCTTTGCCGAGCGTGCCGTCGTGCGGATCGCTGTGGCAGGCTTTGCAGTCCTTTGCTGCACCGGTGAATTTGAGCGAAGCATGGCATCGTTTGCAATCCACGAGCGCATGTTGTCCTTGCAACACGAAGCCGGTTTTCTCGTGTTGGAATTTTATATCCAAACGCAGGGGCTTCCATGCTTTGGTAGAATGGCAATCGCTGCACGGAATTTTGATATTGCCGTGCGGATGATTGACCGTCGCGATTTGCGCAGCGGTGGAACCTGCCATCAACCACGACACAAACAACCATGCAACACACTTATATCGCGACTCAAACATACCACTGCCTTCATGCTTTTCTAAAAAGCAATTTCATAGTTACCAACCTGAGCACAATATCGGTTGCGCTTCCCATTCTTAATCATCTGTCATTCAGGAAGAATCTTTCTAAGCACTCGGTCGCATCTCCAGTGCGTTAAAAAATTCTTCCAGAATGACCGCGCTAGTTTGGGCGCAAAGAATCAAATGCAAGCCTGAAGCATTGCGCCTTGTTGCCTGCCTGGCTCAATCATCACCATCACCCCCGTCATCGTCATCATCGCCACCGTGATCATCATCGTCTCCGCCATCGCGATCATCATCTTCATAAACTTTGAATGAAGCTTTGAGATTGCCGGAGATTTGATCCTGATTGTTGAAGTCTGCAGGGTCAAGCAGCGCACCGTTGCGATCGCGGAACCAATTCGAGGAATTGATGCTGATCGTGATATTCGCTGTCGGATTGGCATCCGATACGACGAGGGGCGGCGTCAACTCATACTCTTGTTCGGCCTCGAGTCCGCTGCGAAAAGCGAATGCTTGCCCGCAGCCATTCGTATATGCGATGCCTTCAACGATAATGCTTGCGCGTGGATAGAGCAGAAAATCCGCAAAGCGCGCTTGCTCGTCCGGCGAAACGACCGTCAGATCCGTGCTGTCCACGCGATGAATCTTGAACTCCACTTCACTGTACGTACCGAAAGGTACCCCCATGATGCCGAGGGTTTGCATCGCGCCGGAGAGATCGAGATCCAGCACCATCGGTGTAGTGCGAAAATCAGCGCTGTCGTTTGCGGATTCCAGCTCGATTTTACTGAGCACAACACGCACGCGCGTAAGCTGGAGGGAATCCACCGCGGCTGCGAAAGCGTCCGCCGAATTTTTGGAAAGTGCGGTGCGAGGGCTATTCGCTGAATATTGCAGTGACAACGAGATCGAGCCGGCGGTCGGTTGCATTGCCGAATCGTTGCATCCATATAGCACCAACGCCATCATTGCGGGTATGAAGCTCCATCTCAACATGCCGGCCATGGTTCTCTTCATGGAACTACTCCTGAGGTTAATTGAACTGCGTTTTGAGAATGACACGACTTCTGCACCTTGCCCATAGCCCTTGCGATTCATTGATGACAAGCCACACATTCCTTTCTCATGGGTTTGTAGACGACGACGAAGCTTCGGTCTTTCATTGCCTTTGAAACATGGCACTTTTCACACTGCACTTTTGCATGTGCACCATCGAGCTTAAACGCACTATCGCGATTGTGCACGAACGACAACTCGCTCCACAACGTGGATTGATGGCACTTCTCGCAACGCGCTTGCTCTTTCTTGCCGAACTGGCCGCGATGCACGTCGGCGTGGCAATCGACACAACGAAAAGCGAGAGGATGATAACGCTTGAAACTGGCCGGACGATTCTGCGCGATACCAAGAGTCAGCGCCGGGGGCGCGAAAACGGCCGTGGCGTTGGCCTGCTCTTGCGGATGGCATTTTCCGCATGCGACTTTTAGATGTGCGCCGGCTAGTTTGAAACGCGCGGTGTTGTGATCGAATTTCGTTTCATGCCAGCTCTCATTGCGATGGCAAATATCGCAATCGCCTTTGGCCATGCGCGCCGTGAACTGGCCCGCGTGTGCATCAAGATGACAAGTTTGACAACGCGACTCGGCAAATACAAAAAGCAATTTGCCGGCCAGCGCACCCGCAGGTTGCCGCGCGTGGCAAATGCTGCACGGCGTCGCGAGGTGCGCGCCCCGCAAGGGGAATGCGGTTTTCTGATGTTCCGCCAGTTTGAATTGTGAAGGCGTGAAACCTTCAACCGTGTGGCAACTCTCGCAGCGGCCGTTGTCGCTGCGTTGCGCAAATTGTCCGGCATGCGCATCTTGATGGCAACCGCGGCAAAACTGATGTGCAAGCTGCTTCTTGAAGTTGCCGCTCGTGTGACATTTTTCACAAACGACGCTGCGATGCCGGCCACGCAGCGGGAAGTCGGTCAAATCATGGTTGAACGCGCCGCCCGCGATTCTTCTCCAGCCTTCAGTATTGTGACACTTCGCGCACGCATTTCCAAAGCTGCCGCGATGCGGGTCTTGATGGCACGGCGTGCAATTGGAAAATTGCAGCCCGGTGTATTGCACGAAGGTTGCACTCGCTTCATTGCCCACCTGCTCGCGTGCTGTCTTTTCGAGGTGACACTTCGCACACGCAACACTTCTGTGCTTGCCCGTGAGCACAAATTGCGCGCGCTCGTGCGCAAATTTTGCCGCGGGCTTCCATGCAGCGAAGTTGTGGCAACTTTCACATGCGGTGCCAAGCTGCCCGCGATGTTCATCAGCATGACATGAAAGACAATTTTGTGCAAGGCCGAGAAACGTTTTCGCAAGGCGCACGTTCGCATCGTTTGCAAATTTCTCTTGAATATTCTTTTGCTGATGGCAGTCGCGGCACGCCACGCTCGCGTGCCCGCCTTCCAACACGTATCCCGCCTCGCGATGGTCGAAGCTCACCTCGCCTTTTTCCCAAACAATCAAAGCATACGCGCGGCCGTTGTGCTCGCTGTGACATGCAGCGCACGGTCGATTGCTGTTCTTCGCCATGGCCGTGGCATGATAGCCGCGCTGTTGCAGCACCCGCTCTGCAATGGTCGTGTGGCACTTCAAACATTTGCCATTGCTCAACTTTTGTCCGACTTCGTGGCATGTCAAACATTTGGTGAGGCCTTCGAGCTGCTCATGTGCTCGCGCGAGCGGACCGGGAGAAATTTGCGCGAACACAACGTCACTAAAAATTGCGCAGAAAAAAAAGCACAGCGCAAAGAGGTCTTGCTGATGCCTGGTCACAAGTCGTAAGAGGTCTCGCCGCAAACTCACAACACAAACCAATTTCTTTTCGGTAAGTCCGTTGCAAAATAGAAAGATTTTTTAGTGTATCTAAAGATTCACTCATGCGCACCGTTTGAAATTGCTGCAACATTGCTTTGGGGCGCGCGCAATGACAAACAAAATCCGCAATTGCAATGCCACCCTCCCGACACAAAAAGCAAGGTGTACTTTTTGCAAAAGGAAAATGAACTACGGCTGCTTGAGTGAAGCCTCGCCCTAAACACGGGACGAGGAATCTGAAATGGAAAGATTCTTTGCTCCGTGGAGTGTCACCTCCATGCACTTGAAAAATTCAGCAATGCAATTAGAGGATCATAATCCGATGGCAGAGTTTGTTTCCCTATTGGTTTTCGGTTTGGCAATCGTAGGCTGGAAATACCGGCATCGCTTGCAGCAGGACCGCGCGCTTGCCGCCCAGCTCGAACGCAATGAACGCGAGGGAATTAAGGCACCGCCCTCATTGCACCCATTTATCAATCCGCATGTCTGCATCGGCTGCGGCAGTTGCGTGCAAGCCTGTCCCGAAAGCAATGTGCTCGGGTTGATTGAAATGAAATCCGTGCTTTTGCAGCCCGATCACTGCGTTGGCCACGGCAAATGTGAGATTGCTTGCCCCGTGGGTGCAATCACTTTGGTGCTGGGCGCGCACGACAACGGCGTGGAGATTCCCGTCACCGATGAGTTTTTTGAAACCCGCGTGCCGGGCGTGTACGTCGTGGGCGAGTTGGGTGGCATCGGATTGATCCGCAACTCACTGTTGCAAGGCATGCAATGCCTGGCTGCTATTGCGAACAAGCAGCAAAAACGCAATGCGGAATTCGATGTCATCATCGTCGGCGCCGGCCCCGCCGGAATGGGCGCCACGCTGCAAGCTGCAGCAAAAAAGCTGCGTTATTTGACACTGGAGCAAGAAGACATTGGCGGAACCATTCTGAAATTTCCACGACGCAAAGTGGTGATGACTGCGCCGCTGCACTTGCCCGGTTACGGCAAAATCCATTTTCGCGACGTGCTCAAAGAAGATTTGCTGGAAGAGTGGCGCAAAATCATTCGCACGACGGGAATCAAAATTCATACAAAGATGCGCGTCGATAAAATCGTGCGCCACGGCAGTATGATCGAAGTCATTTCCGGCAGCCAGCGCTTCATGACGCACAACGTTGTGCTTGCCTTGGGGCGTCGCGGCACACCGCGCAAGCTCGGCGTGCCGGGCGAGCATTTGCCGAAAGTGATTTATCAGCTCGACGACCCGCAGGAATTTCGCGGTCGCAAATGTCTCGTAGTGGGCGGCGGCGATAGCGCACTCGAATGCGCATTGCTGCTCGCCGAGGCCGGCGCGCACGTCGCGCTCTCGTATCGTCAAAAATCCATCGCACGCGCCAAAGCACGCAACCGCGAGATGATCGAAACCGCGATCAAAAGCAAAAAGGTGCACGCCTTTTTGCCAAGCAACGTGTTGGAGATCATGCCGGACCAGGTTCGTTTGGAAATGTTGGGCGCGGAAAAGATTATCCCGAATGA
>JABWAN010000174.1 GCA_013361015.1 Candidatus Zhuqueibacterota bacterium
CTTATGGGCGAGCATGCTTTCCCTTCTGTGTTTGGCTTGAAGTGGGATTGGCGCGCCTCTTACTCTGTTTCCGAGCGCGAGGAGCCGGACTATCGCCGCGTCATCTATGCGCGTGAAATCAACAGTGCCGATCCCTTCGTCGCGAACATTTCTTTCGTGCCCAATCCCTCCAGCGGCGGGCGCTTCTTCGCGAACATGAATGACGACATTCGCAGCCTGGCGACGGATTTCAGTGTGCCCATCGCGACCGGCAAGATCAAACTCGGCGGCATGCACCAGCGCTCCGAGCGCGATTTCACAGCGCGCAATTTCGCTTTCAAAACCACGGCACAAACGAACTCGACATTTTTATACTCTGCATTAGAAGATTTGTTTGTCGAAGAGCATTTGGGCGATCGCGGTTTCGTGATCGACGAAATCACCAACAAATCCGACAAATACGACGCGAACGAAAAGCTCTCCGCCGGCTATTTGATGTTCGATCTGCCCTTTCAAATTTGGCAAAAGAATTTGCGCATGATTGCCGGGGTGCGCGTGGAGAGCAACGAGCAAAAACTGAACTCCTTTGACTTGCAGGACCGCCCCGTCGCCGTCAAGGTGAAAAATACCGACGTGCTTCCGGCCATGAATTTGACTTACAGTTTCAGCGACGCGGCCAATCTGCGTGCGGCTTATAGCCGAACGGTGTCGCGCCCGGAATTTCGCGAGTTGGCGCCCTTCGCGTTCTATGATTTCTCGACACTCAGCGTGATTTATGGCAATCCGGAATTGCGCCGCGCGTTGGTGACGAATTATGATCTGCGTTTTGAAGTTTTCCCCAGCGTGGGCGAGATCTTCTCTGCCAGCGTCTTTTATAAAAATTTTGACGATGCCATTGAGGAAGTGATCGTGCCCACTACCGAATTGACCCGCAGCTTCGGCAACGCCGAGCGCGCCAAAAACTTCGGCTTCGAATTGGAAGCCCGCAAGTCGCTCGACTTCGTCAGCAAGAAGCTCGCGAATTTTTCGGCCACGGGGAATTACACGTGGGTCGATTCCAAAGTGAACGTCGCCGCCTCCAACTCGGCCATTGGCAAAAAGAACCGCCGTTTGCAGGGCCAATCGCCGTACATGATCAACTTCGGAATGTTGTACAACAATTTTAATTTCGGCACTTCCGTGAGCGTGCTCTACAATCGTTTCGGCGAACGCATCGCGCAAGTCGGCTCGCTCTACGATGCGGACATTGTTGAGCAACCGCGCGATCTCTTCGATGTAACGCTCACACAGAACTTCGCCACGCGCTACGAAATCAAAATCAGCGCGAAGGATATTTGGGGGAAGGAGCAAGTCTTCGTGCAGGACGGCCGCAAAGTGAAGGGTAATTTGAAAGGCTCGACCTACTCGGTGGGATTGTCGGTGAAACTTTAATCTATCTCGTAGAATCCCGCGACGCTTTGCGGGATTTGAATCCCATATACAAAGCCGGCGCTTGGCAACAAGCTCCGGCTTTTTTTGTTTGAGTTCTTCTCACGCCCACCGCTTCGCCATCTCATACAACTCGACCTGCGCGCGCATCTCGCGGCCTTCGGTGCGGTGTCGCACATTCGTGCTGTCGGCATTGAGCACGCGCGCTTTCACATTGTCGGCCAACTGCGTCGTGATAATTTCACGCACGTATTGTTGCCACTCGGGCGCGAGAATCGGGAAGCCGACTTCCACGCGCGTGTTGAGATTGCGCGGCATCCAATCCGCGCTTGCGAGCAAGTATTCCGGCCGGCCGTCATTTTCAAATATATAAACACGCGCGTGTTCGAGAAAGCGGTCGATAATGCTGAGCACTTTGATGTTTTCGCTCAAGCCCGCCACGCCCGGGCGCAAGCAACAAATGCCGCGCACGATGAGCTGGATCGGCACGCCCGCCTGGCTCGCGAGATAAAGCGCGTCGATCATCTCGGGATCAACGAGAGAATTCATCTTTGCAATAATGCCCGCACGCTTTCCATGCAGCGCGTTCTCGGCCTCGCGGCGGATACGTTTGAGGAACTCCTCGCGCATATGTTGCGGCGCCACGAGCAAATGCTCGAATCCCGGCGGCTTCGCATAGCCCGTGATCAAGTCGAACACCTGCGCAACTTCCGCGCAAATTCTCTCATGCGTCGTGAACAGGCCGAGATCGCCGTAAATTTGCGCAGTGCGGTCATTATAGTTGCCGGTGGCGAGATGGCAATAACGCCGCACGCCCTCTTCCTCTTTGCGCACGACGAGCGCGAGCTTCGCGTGCGTTTTCAAACCGGGGACGCCATACATCACGTGCACGCCTTCCTTCTCCAGTTTGCGCGCCCAATTGATGTTGGTCTCTTCATCGAAGCGCGCTTGCAATTCCACCAACACGAAAACTTTTTTGCCATGCTTCGCGGCCCGGCCCAATGCTTTTGCCACGGGTGACTTGGAGGAGACGCGATACAGCGTCATCTTGATCGCCTTCACCTCCGGATCGTCCGCGGCTTCTTCAAGAAAGCGCACGACATAATCGAATTTTTGATAGGGATGATGAACCATCACGTCCTGTTGGCGCATGACCGAGAACATGTTTGCGCTACGTTCGCAAACGCCCACGGGCAGCGGCGGCATCGGTGGGTTTTGCAAATGCGGCGCTTCGAAGCCGGGGAATTGCATGAAATCTGAAAACGAATGATAACGCGCACCGGGGAAAATTTTCGAGGGATCAAGCTTGAGCCGCTTCACGAACATTTCCAACACGCGTAGCGGCATTTCGGGATCATATAAAAAACGCGTCGCCGGGCCGCGTTTGCGTTGCTCCAAGCTCTCTGCTATGGTTTCCAACAAGTCTTGCGCCTCGTCGGCAACGATCTCCAACTCGGCGTCGCGCACGACTTTGAGGGCATAGCAACCGAGCGTGTTTTCGTTTGGGAAGATTTCATGCAGATTCAGACGAATGATGTCGTCGAGGCGAATCACGAAATGTTTGTCGCCCTCCGCAGGCAGCGGCACGAAGCGCCCCAACGTTTGTGAAGGAATCGGCACGAGCGCGAGGCGGAGTTTCATTTTCATTTTGGATTTTTTGCGATGCCCCAGCTCAACGCAGAAATAAAGCGCCTTGTTTTCGAGCTGCGGAAAGGGATGCGTGGGGTCAAGGGCGAGCGGCGTGAGCAGCGGCTTCACGTGTTTGTGAAAGTATTTGCTCGCGAATTCGACTTGTTGTTTCGTAGCCGTGCGTTCATCAATCAAAATAATGCCGGCCTTCTCCAATTCCGGCATGAGTTGCCCGCGAAAACAGGCGCCGATACTTTCGTGCGCGTGTTGCACTTTCTCCTTAATCAACGCCATCACTTCGGAAGGCGTCAATCCTTCCGGTCCGGGTTTGGTCACGCCGGCTTCGATTTGCCGTTGCACGGTGGCCACGCGCACCATGAAAAACTCGTCAAGATTCGAAGCGAAGATCGCGAGAAACTTGATGCGTTCGAGCAGCGGCACCGCGGCATCGCACGCCTCTTCCAGCACGCGCTCATTGAATTCCAGCCAACTCAACTCGCGATTGTTGAAACGCAAAGGCGCGGGAAAGTTGGCGTGCAACTGCGCGAGCGCGGGAGAAAGATTGGGCGTTGCGTTGGGCGCGTGCACCGATTGCGCCGCCTCGGTAATGTCATGCGTTGAGGAATTTCTCATTGCTATTCCGCGGAAGTTTTATGAAATTGCTGACGGCTGAATTACCCACCAAAAAGCCAAAATTCGCGCTGAAATGCAAATGAAAATCTGGTAAATCAAACGGAGCGAGGAGCTATGTCATCTGAACGTGCCGTGACTTGGCGTAACGGGTTCAAACCGACTTTTTGGGTGGCGAACATTCTCGAGTTGTTTGAGCGGCTGGCATTCTATGGTTCCAAAGCCGTGTTGGCGGTTTATCTCGCGGACAAGGTCGGTCTCGGCGCGCAGGCAGCAGGCTCGCTTGCCGGTCTCTATTCCGGACTTATTTTTTCCCTCCCCATCATCGCCGGCACTTTCGTTGATCGTTACGGCTTCCGCAGAGCATTGATGACTTGCTTCGCGATGTTTTGCCTCGGCTATTATCTCATCGGTCTTGCCGGTTTGGAATCGGGGCAAGGAATCGTGGCGGCCATGGGCAAGACCACGTATGTGACCACCGTCTTGATTTTCACCGCCATTGGCGGCTCGTTGATTAAGCCGTGCATCGTCGGCACCGTGGCAAAAACGGCGCACTCCGACGTCAAAGCGCTCGGCTATTCCATCTACTACACGCTCGTCAACATTGGCGGCGCGCTCGGGCCGACCCTGGCATTGTTCGTAAGGGAAAATCTCGGCATCGAATATGTGCTGGTGATGTCTTCCCTAACTTCGTTGCTGCTGCTCGCGGGAACTTTCATCTTCTTCAAAGAACCTGGAACCGACAACAATCGCACGCTAGCCCAGGTGATGCGCGACATGTTGCTGGTGTTTCGCAACGCGCGCTTCATTAGTTTTCTCGTCATCTTCTCCGGTTTCTGGATCATGTTCTGGCAGATTTTTTATTCCTTCCCTTTTTATGTAACGGAAGTCCTGCACTTCAACCGATTCGAATTGTTGGAAACCGTGGATGCCTGGACGATCATTTTAGTCAGCGTACCCATGGCGGCGCTCGTGAAGAAGTGGCGTCCCATCACCGCGATGCTTTTGGGTTTCGTGCTTGCGAGTGTTTCGTGGTTGATCATCGCGGGTTCTCCCACCATTACCGCTGCGATCATCGGCATCGCCATGTTTGCATTCGGCGAAGCCACGCAATCGCCGCGCTTCTATGAGTACGTTGCGGACCTTGCGCCCAAGGATCAAGTCGGCACGTTCATGGGGTTCGCATTTTTGCCGGTTGCAATCGGCTCTTTCGTGGGCGGGCCGCTCGGCGGTTGGTTGGTGCAGACCTACTTGCGTGATTCCATGCATCCTGCCATGATGTGGTACATCGTCGCCGGCATCGGCTTCGTTTCCACGGCTTTGATCCTGCTCTATAATTTGGTCTTCGTCAAGAAAACGGCGTAACGGTTCTGCCATGGCTGGGCCGTGGCTTTGTTTGATGAAATGAGCGCTCGTTCAACAATGTCTTGGTTATAGCTCCTTCGAGTTCGGGTTGTGCTTTGCGCATTTTCGGAAAATGCCGCGGCCAAGCCGCGGCAGATCAAATTCTAAAAGCGTGCTCTGAAAATCATCCCAAGGCGAGAAACCGTGTCCAATCCAATGCAACCACAATATCACCCGCGTATGCGTTACGGTTTTCACCTCACCGGCGCCGTTTTGCTCGCGCTACTGGCTTGCAAAAGAATTGAGAAAGATCTTCCTCCTGTGCTTGCCACCGCCGTCGAGGGCGTGCGGCAAAAGCATTGTCCCGACCAACGGCTGTGCGTCTTCGACGTGCAGATACAGATTCGTGGCGCAAATCTCAAACTTACGGGCGAGCTTTCCGATACGGTGGCGCAGCGCGAACTGCTGCAAGCCGTCAAGACTGCCATGCCCGATTTCAAAGTGGAAGATGAAATCCGTATTCTACCCGATGAGAATTTGCCCGAGGGCGAACGCTTCGGGCTGGTGCGCGTGAGCGTGGCCAATTTGCGCAGCCGGCCGGCGCACGCAGCCGAGCTTGCGCTGCAATTGCTCATGGGCAGCAGTGTGGTCATTCTCAAAAGAGAAGGTGGTTGGTACTATGTGCAAACCGAAGAGCAGTACCTCGCGTGGATTCCGCGGGGAGCGTTGTCGGTGGGCGATCAAAGCATGGTGGTAGCATGGCGCGCTGCGGAGTTGATCGCGATCAAAGCTATGAACGGGACCGTGCGTGTTCAAGGCCGCGCCGACGCCGCACCGCTCACCGCGGTGGTGTTGGGCAACGTGCTGCGACGTGTGCCCGAGGCTGCCGTGTCGAATTCCAACGCCAAAGTGAAATGGCTCGCCGTGGCTTTGCCGGATGGGCGCCAGGGTTATATTGAGAGCGAAATGGTGACGAGCGTGGCTGAGCTGCTGCCGAACGCGCCGCTCTCCGGAGCTGCCGCGGTGGCGCAAGCGCAACGCATGTTGGGAATTCCTTACCTGTGGGGCGGCACTTCTGTCTCCGGCTTCGATTGTTCCGGTTTCACGCAAACAGTTTTTCGTTTAAATGGCATACGCCTGCTGCGCGACGCCAGCCAGCAAGCGCGCCAGGGAGAATTGATTGACGTGGGTGAAAACTTCGCAGAGCTAATGCCCGGAGACCTGTTATTCTTTGGAGAGGAAGAGGATCGTATCACGCACGTCGCCATCTCGCTCGGCGGCGCGCACTTCATTCATGCTTCAGACTTTGTGCGCATCAACAGCCTGGATGAAAACGATCCCGATTATGTGGAGTACCGCCGCAGGACTTTTCAATTCGCGAAGCGTTTTTTTCATGCATCGAACTAGGGAAGACAGATCGACTAAGCCCCCCATGATTGTTGATAACTCGGAAATCGATTCTTATAACCAGCTTTCAGAGGAAGTTGAGTTCTATAGAACGGATGCCGCAAGACGGCTTCCTTCAAATACTCGCTCTGCTCTGGGTCAGTTCATGACACCTGCACCGGTTGCATCGTTCATGGCCTCGCTTTTTCGAAACCCTTTATTGCGAAAGATGCACTTGCTCGATCCGGGTGCCGGCGTAGGATCACTGACAGCGGCATTTGTTGAAAAAGTGTGTCGTGACAATAGCCCTGTTGAAAAACTCAATGTCACTGCATATGAGATCGACGCGCTTTTGATACCTTACCTCGATTCGACCTTGAAGAGCTGCCTGAAAGAATGCGAAGCAGCAGGTATTGAGTTTAATTATGAAATTGTCCATCGAGATTTCTTAGGCTCGGCTACGGAAATGTTGAACGAGGACTTGTTTTCATCCGGGCGGCCGAATTTGAACTTTACGCACGTCATCCTCAATCCCCCCTATAAAAAAATACACAGCGACTCGAAGGCGAGGTTATTGCTTCGCTCTGTCGGCATCGAAACGAGCAATCTCTACGCGGCTTTTTTGGCGCTCGCAATTAAGATGCTTGAAAAGAACGGGGAGTTGGTCGCCATCGTGCCGCGCAGTTTTTGCAATGGACCCTACTTCAAGCTTTTTAGAAAATTTTTGTTCGAGCAGATGGGATTGCAGCACGTCCACGTTTTTGAGAGCCGCGATCAAACCTTCCAAGACGACGAAGTGCTGCAAGAAAATCTCATTATGTATGCGATCAAAGGCGGAAAAAATCGGCAGGTCGCCATTACTTCGTGTGCCGGGCCGCAATTCGAAGACATGACGATATTCAAGGTTTCTGCCGATCAAATCGTTGACCGGAATGATTCTGAGCTTGTTATGCATCTCGTTACCAGTAGCTTGGATCAGTACGTGATTGACCGGATGCGAGTATTTACGCAGAGCTTGGATGATTTGAAAATCGAGGTTTCGACCGGGCCGGTGGTTGATTTTAGGTTACACCAACATATTTCGTATGAGCCGATAGAGCAAAGCATCCCGCTAGTTTATCCTTCTCATTTTGAAAACCATTTTGTGAAATGGCCGAAAATAAACAGCCGCAAACCCAATGCGCTCACGAATGCGCATGCAGTGCAAAAATGGCTTTTCCCGAATGGGAACTACACATTGGTGCGCCGGTTTTCTGCAAAAGAAGAGCGCAAACGGATTGTCGCTGCAATACACCATTCTCATGCCGTACCTTCGGAACAAATCGGCTTCGAAAATCATTTGAATGTTTTTCATGCCAACCACCGCGGCCTCGCTTCCGAGTTGGCTCAAGGTCTTGCCGTATATCTCAACGCTACGTTGGTTGATATTTACTTTCGACAATTCAACGGCCACACACAGGTCAATGCTTCCGATCTGAGGACCCTGCGTTATCCTGATGAGCAGTTTCTCAAAACTCTAGGCGCTCTCGCAAAAGATGATAATTTTCCGACACAAGATGAGATTGATACTATACTAGAAAAGAGGATTCAAACCATGGCAAAGATTTCTTCTCCCGACCCGGTGAGAATAAAAAAACGTATAGCAGAGGCGATAGCGATTCTTCGAGAACTGGGTTTGCCGAAAGCACAACAAAACGAGCGCTCTGGTTTGACTTTGCTCGCGATCACCTCCGTCAAACCGAACGGAGGTGTCGTACAGACCGTAGCCGTCCGCCTATGGCTCACCGGCTGAGCCCGCCGTCATATACACTGCCGGCATCATGTCGCTCGCCGTCCTGAAGAGCCGCGCCCTCGCCGGCATGGATGCGCCGGAAGTCACCGTCGAGGTGCACCTCGGCCGCGGCCTGCCGTCCTTCGCCATCGTCGGGCTGGCCGACACCGAGGTGAAGGAGGCGCGCGAGCG
>JABWAN010000175.1 GCA_013361015.1 Candidatus Zhuqueibacterota bacterium
TTACGCTTGCAGTATTGGTTCTTTAACAAGTTGGGCGCAGCGATATAGTATTGCTCTGAAAATATCTTCGTAGCGCCGGCGCTCATGGTATGCACGGCTTGCTGCGCTGCGAAGAGGAAGGCAAATACTTATGCTATGGCGCATGTTGGCATTATTACTAGTGTTGATGCTGGGCGCGGTTGCCGCTTATGAAAGCGAATGGGCGCGTGCAGTCCGCTCCTCGTGGGATGATCCCATCGCGCAGTGGGAGAAGATTAAATTCTCGCACAAGAAGCACGTGGGAGAATTAGGCTCGGAGTGCAGCGCTTGCCATGCCGTCGCGGCCACCAGTGAAAAGGCTGCGGATTTGATGCTTCCGAAGCATGCGGAGTGTTCCGGCTGCCACACCGAAGTGGAAAGCGAGGATCCCGCGGCGTGCCAATATTGCCACACGGATGCCGAGAATCCGGAAGCGTTCGCCGCACCGCTGCGCGACAACATTATCTTCAGCCACAAAGCTCACATTGAAAATCAAAAGCTCGAATGTTCCGCCTGCCACGCCGGAATTGAGGAATCGGAAAAGCCCACACTGGCGTTTCTCCCGACCATGGCCTCCTGCAACACCTGTCATAACGATGCGAAAGCGAGCAATGCCTGCGAATCATGCCACCCGAAGGCGGAAATACTTATTCCACTCACCCACCGCCAGGCAGATTGGGCGAAGGAACACAAGCGCCTCGTGCGCGCCGATATCGCCTCGAATGATTGCGCCGTCTGCCATAGTGAAAATTTTTGCCAAACCTGCCACGCAGAAGTGACCACCCAACTCACGCGTGGCGAGTGGGAGCGCAGCGTTTCCGAGCACCGGCCCATGCCCTCGGGCAAAAATCCGCTGGTCAAACAAAAAGTACATGAGCTGAATTATGTCTTCGTGCACAGCATGGATTCGCGCTCGAGGAAATCGGATTGCTACTCATGCCACGATCAGCAAACGTTTTGCACTGATTGCCATGCACGCAATCAGGAAGCGGGCTTTGCCTCGCCGTTCCCGCTCTCGCATCGCGCCGCGGATTTCGTGCGCCTCGGTCCTGGTAGTGAGGGAGGCCAGCATGCCGTGCTGGCGCGCCGCGATATAGAGTCGTGCGCGTCGTGCCACGACGTCGAAGGCCGTGATCCGGCTTGTGTATTGTGCCATGCGAATTTAGCGCCGGGAAGAAGATGATGCGCAACACAATTGTTGCGCTACAAATTCACGCTTACGAGTTTACAACCTCGGCGCAGAATCTCAATATCGCCGCTCTGGTCAGCGCAATGACGACAAAAACATCTCTGCTCAACGTGATTGAGAATGCCATTGAGAAGGGCAGGTTGCAATGAAGAGATCTGAGATAAATTGGTTATGGATGATGTTGCTGCCAGTTGCAGGCTTGCTGATGCAGGCTTGCAGCGATCCGAAGAATGCGCCCACCGAGCCTGAGAATAAAGTCTCGGTGCATGGAACCGGCTGGATGAATCCCACTTCCGACGAGTTTCACGGCAAAGTGTTGTCGGCGCAGAATTATAAAACCGAAGACTGCCGCCCATGTCATGGCAGCCAGTATGACGGCGGCATAACGGGTGAGTCTTGTAAAAAATGCCACACGACGTTTCCGCACCCCACGGGTTGGCAGACCGCAAGCTCTCCGGAATTTCATGGCAAACTGCTCGCAGTGCGAAGTTATAATTTGTCGGAGTGCCAGATTTGCCATGGCAACAACTTTGACGGCGGCACTTCGGGCGTTTCGTGCCGAAGCTGTCACGCCAGCTATCCGCACACGGCGGACTGGCTGAATCCAAATTCTGCGAACAATCACGGCGCCGTGCTCGCCGCGCAGAATTATAACGCGCAAGCTTGTCAAGCCTGCCATGGCAGTGACTACAACGGCGGCACTTCGAAAATTTCATGCCGGACATGCCACGCCAGTTATCCGCATTCCGCGGGTTGGCAAAATACGACCTCTTCGGAGTTTCATGGCAAAGTATTGGCGGCACAAAACTACAACGTAATCCAATGCCAGGTTTGCCATGGCAACAACTTTGACGGCGGCACTTCGGGCGTTTCGTGCCGAAGCTGTCACGCAAGTTATCCGCACACGGCGGACTGGCTGAATCCAAATTCTGCGAACAATCACGGCGCCGTGCTCGCCGCGCAGAATTATGATGCGCAAGCATGCCAGCTTTGCCACGGCAGCGATCTTAATGGCGGCACTTCGAATGTTTCATGCCGAAAGTGCCACGCCAGCTATCCGCACCCGGAAAACTGGGTTGCCGGCGCAACCTCGCATTACGTTTTTCTAAAGAGCAACGCGTTTGATCTCGCCTCATGCCAGTCTTGCCATGGTCAAAACTATGGCACGATGAAGGGTAACACTTCTTGCTTGACTTGCCACACCAAACAAGGCGGCCCGGAGGCTTGCAATGTCTGCCACGGCAACGCCAGCGGCGACGTGAATGACCTCACGACCTGGGCGCCGCCGAAAGGCTTGGACGATGAGACTGCAATCAGTTCGCCCGCGGTCGGCGCGCATCAAGCGCATTTGAACTATTATTCGAACTTGCCTGCACGTGACGTTTGTCAGGAATGTCACGTCGTGCCGAATGCTTTCGCCACGCCGAATCATGTTGATGACAACAATCGCGCCGAAGCCGTCTTTGGCCCGCTCGGCGCATTGATTACCGAAGGCGGCAGCCGCGTGCCAAACGTGATTTACGATTTCAATGCCAATACATGCAGCGCGAGCTACTGCCATGGCAACTGGGGCATGCGCAAAGCGCTCTCCCGCTATGATTTCATCTACTCCGCGGACGTCATGAGCGGAAGTTCTGCGACGCCCCAATGGACAGATGGCAATCCCGCAGCGTGCGGCTCCTGTCACGGACTGCCTCCTACGGGCCATAATCCCTTCGGAATCTCGGCGTGCATGATTTGCCATCAAGGCGTAGTGGACGAAACTGGCGCGATCACAGACAAGGCCAAACACATCAATGGCAAAGTGAATGTGTTCCAGGAAGAATATCCCATGCCGTAAGCCTGCGCAGCAGATGGAATAAGAAACTTATCAGCTCAAAGCGCCGGTGCACCAGCTCGGCGCTTGCAGCACAATATCGCATGAAAGACAAAAGCCCAAACACTTGTTTGGGCTTTTGTCGCATGCGCACTTTCGCACCGTTTATGACCAACATCCCGTGATTCCCACCGAGCCGAACAAATTCAGATTACCCTCCAATTGGTGGCAACAGCTATCCGCCACCACGCTCGCGCGCGTGATCATTAATATCGCGATTCGCATGATCTATCCCTTCCTACCGGAATTCGGACGCGCGCTGAAAGTATCACAAGAGACTTTGGTGCTCGTAACCTCGAGCCGCTTCGCATTTTCCACTGCGGTGCCGCTGTTTGCCGGGCTGCCGGATCGTTTCGGCCAGCGCAAGGTGATGATCTTTGCGATGCTGTTCTTCGTTGCCGCGGTGCTGCTCGTGGTGCTCGTACCGACGTTCACAACTTTTGTGCTTGCCCTGTTTGCGGCAAGCACGGCAAAGAATATTTATGACCCGGCGGCCTATGCGTATTGGAGCGAGCGCACGGACTATGCGCGCCGCGGCCTGGTCATGGCGATTTATGAGACTTCGTGGTCCATCGCTTTTCTCGTGGGCATGCCGCTCGTGGGCTGGCTCATGGCGCGCAATACCGGCTTTGCTTGGCGCTTGCCATTTGGGATGATGGCGGCCGGCGGATTGTTCGCAGCGATCATGTTACACAGGATTTTAAAAAAGGACGCACACGAATCTCATCACCAACGCACTACCACCAAACAGTCACACAAGTGGAGCCTCGTGTTGACGAACCAGCGTGTGTGGAGTGGACTTGCCCTCGGCTTTTTGATAAATGCTGCCAATGAAAATCTTTTGATCGTCCTTGGGGTATGGCTGGAAGGAAGCTTTGGATTGAGTCTCACGGCATTGGGCTTTGCCAGCTTCGTAATCGGCGCCGCCGAGTTGATTGGCGAAGGCGGTGTGATGGCTTTTGTCGATCGTATGGGAAAACGTCGCGCGGTGGCTTGGGGCCTGCTCGTGAGCGCGCTTACGTTTGCACTCTTGCACGTGATCGCCACAAGCACGAGCAGCGCAATGCTCGGTTTGTTTCTGCTCTTTCTGGCTTTCGAGTTTACATTGGTTGCGACACTCCCGCTCATGTCCGAGTTGGTGCCCTCGGCGCGACCACAAACCATGAGCGTAAATGCCACCCTGCTGCTCTTGGGCAGGATGCTCGGCGCACTGTTGGGCGGGTTATTGTTCAAAAGCGGATTTGTTTGGAACCTCGCACTGGGCGCCGGTTTGAATCTGCTCGCGCTCGCGATCTTATACTTAGGCTTCCAGAAGAAATGATGCCGCGGTGAAGGCGCAAAGCGCTGCGCGCCTCAGCGTTGCCACTGCGAAATTCTCTCGCGAATTTTCCCAAACCCGAGCTGCTCGAATAGCTCTTCGATGGGTGCGCGCTGCGCGCCCCGATACTGCAAATCTTTCAACGTCGCTTTGCAGGGCGCGTTAACTGCGATCGTCGCAAGCCGTTTGGAAAGAAAGGCAGACTCCCGCCCGGTTTCCAATTTGGCGCGAATGGCCGCCGCACCGCGCAAATCCATCTTTTCGACGTGCGCGAGTTTTTCGTAGAGCGTTTCCAGGCTCGGAAACTTTTCCAATAACGCCACGGCCGTTTTCGCGCCGATGCCCTTCACCCCCGGAATGTTATCCACGGCGTCGCCTTGCAATGCGAGCAGATCGACGATTTGCTCCGGCTTCACGCCGAAATGCGCGCGCACGGCTTTCGTATCGAAGCGGCGGTCTTTCGCATAATCCCACACCAGCGTGCGCTTGTTGACGAGCTGCGCGAGATCTTTATCTCCGGAAACCACGACAAAGTCGCAATCCCTCTTCTCGAATTTTTTGATGAGCGTGCCGATAATGTCGTCGGCCTCGTAGCGATCGTCAATGAAAGCTTTCATGCCTAAGGCTTCCGTCACGGCAAAACACGCGTCAAGCTGCGCCTCCAATTCGGGATCGGCATGCTCGCGCTGCGCTTTGTACGCGGGATAAAAATCGTTGCGAAACGAAGTGGTGAGGCTGCCGTCGAACGCCACCGCAATGTGCGTCGGCTCTTTTTGTTTGATAAGATCGAGCAGGAAAGCGGTAAAACCATACACCGCATTCGCCGGTTTACCCGCGGGCGTGCGGATCGTTGAAGGAATCGAAAAGAACGCCCGAAAAATGTACGGGGCAGCGTCGATGAGGTAGAGAGTTGGCATGCGGCTCCTTTTTGTATGGGAAAGACGTAATCAGTATCTTGTGACCGCTAGCAAGATAAACAAATTCCTTTCAAATTAACCACGATTTTCTTTCCTTTGCCGGTTCGTTTTCGAATCTATTTAAGAGTTCTCAGCACAGCATTTTGAATCTGCAACCCGAGGAGACCACATGGTTTTAGACTCCATTCTCCAAGCCATCGGCAAAACGCCGATGGTCAAACTCAATCGCGTCGGCGCTTCCTTGCAATGTAATCTGTATGCGAAATGTGAATTCTTGAACCCCGGCGGCTCATTGAAAGATCGCATCGGCAAATCCATGGTCGAAGCCGCAGAACGTGAAGGCCGCATCAAACCCGGTGATACGTTAATCGAACCCACCAGTGGCAACACCGGCATTGGCATCGCGCTCGCGGGTGCGGTGCGCGGCTATCGCGTTATCATCACCCTTCCCGAAAAAATGAGCCGTGAAAAACAAGTCGTGCTCGAAGCGCTCGGCGCAGAAATCATACGCACGCCCACCGAGGCTGCGTTCGATTCGCCTGAGAGTCACATCGGCGTTGCCAGGCGTTTGCAAGCGGAATTGCCCAACGCGCACATTCTCGATCAGTACTCCAATCCCGCCAATCCGCGTGTGCATTATGAAGAAACCGCGCAGGAAATTTTGAATGATCTCAACGGCAAAGTCGATATGGTCGTGATGGGCGCGGGCACGGGCGGCTCGATCACCGGCGTGGCGAAGCGCCTCAAAGAAGTTTGCCCGCAATGCGTCATCGTCGGCGCCGATCCGGTCGGCTCCATTCTCGCCGGCGGCACGGAAGTCGGCACTTATAAAGTCGAAGGCATTGGATATGATTTCATTCCGGAAGTATTGGATCGCAGCACGGTTGATGAATGGGTGAAAACCACGGATCAAGCTTCCTTCCTGCTCGCGCGGCGGCTCATTCGCGAAGAAGGGTTGTTGGTCGGCGGCTCGAGCGGTTCGGTATTATATGCCGCGCTGCAAAAAGCGCCGCGCCTCGGCGCACATCAAAATTGCGTCGTCGTGCTGCCCGACGGCGTGCGCAATTACATGACGAAGTTCGTGGATGACAAATGGATGCGCGACAACGGCTTCTTCGAAACCACGCCCATGGCCGGCAAAGTCGCGGACATTCTCTCCAAAGATGCTAAGCGGCCGCGTTTGGTGTGCGCCGAAGACATGCAAACCGTGGCGCAAGTGATCGGCACGATGCGCGCGAAAGGCATTTCGCAATTGCCCGTCACTTCCGGCGGTGTGCTCGTCGGCATTGTGTCCGAAGCGGATTTGATGGACTACATTGGCTCCGGCGCGGGTCATGCAAACGCCTTGGTTTCGAAATGTATGAATCGGCAAGTGCCGGTCGTGGGCATGCAAACTCCGGTCTCCACGCTGCAAGAAACGCTGCGACAAAGCAATGCCGCGATCGTTGTGGATGAACAGCGCAAGCCGCTCGGCATCATGACGCGCATCGATCTGCTCGATTATCTCGCGCACAATGCCGCCTCGCAAAGCAAGTGACTGCGCAGAAAGACTTCCGTTACCGCCCGGCTGCGACTTGCTTTAATCGCATGCGAAAATCACAATGAGCCAGAGCTTTTTTATGGCTTGTCGCTGCTCCACCGAGGTCTCATCTTTGCTTGTTTATCGCACTTTTATCTTTTCAAGCTAGGTGACTTCAAAGCGACGGCATTCCGCCGCCGAAATGATATTTTCAAACAACCCTTCTCATATCGTGTTATTCGGGAAGAATCTTTTTAAACCAAACCACCGCGCGCAACCTGAAAAAGATTCATCCGGAATGACAACTCTGACGAGGGCTTTTCAATACCAAAAAAAGATTCGCAAAGGATCGGAACACATGCTGTCTCGCTGTCTCAACCTCGTCGCCTCGTTTGCTATTGCTCTCGCTGTTAGCTCTTGCTCCGAACAACCCACTGCCCCCGATTTCGAACCCAAGCTCGTCGTCAATGGCTTTTTGAAACTCGGCGCGGGCGTGGATAGCATTACCGTGAGTCGCACGGTTGCGATTGATCAAAAATTCGATCCCGCGCTTTCGCGCGTGACGGACGCAAGCGTGCGTGTCCGCCGCCAAGGCGGAAATTGGCATCAACTCGCGCAGTATCCGCCCACGCCGGTCAAAGATGCGCAAGGCAATGTGATCGCGCAAGTCGGCGGCGTTTATTATCTCCCCAAAGATTCTTTAGAAGTGGAAGCGCGCGCCACCTACGAGTTGAGCGTGCAGGCCCTCGGCCAGCAAATAACGGCGCAAACTACGGTACCGGAGCAGCTCGAAATCGTCGAGATGAATCGCGGCGAGTTGTTCGGCGAACGCCCGCTTTTCTTCGATGGCGATACTATCGAGTATGTTTCGGGCGCGAGCTTCGCAGATCCTCCTTTCTTTACGGTGTTTTGGAATCACGTGCCGAACACAACGCTCTATCGCATGATCGCCGACGCCGATAACGGCGAGTTCGCCAATGTCATTCGTGATACCACGACCGCGGCCAACATTTTCAAAGAAGACTTGGAGAAGCGCGAAGAGCCATTCGGGTTCAATATTGCAGACGACGTTAATTTGCAACCCATGCGCGGCCGCGTCATTTGGCTTTATTACTATTTCTATGGCTGGCACACGATGCGGCTGCTCGCCGTGGATGAAGCTTATGCGCTATATCAGCAAGGCCAGTTTGCCGAAGGGCAAGTGCAAGAAATGCCGCGCAGCAACATCAATGGCGGCTTTGGCGTGTTCGCTTCGTATTCGGAAGTGAAGTGGCGGGTGTTTGTGAAGAAAGGGCCGCGCTCGGAGCCTGAGTGAAATGGAGTGATGGAGTATCGGAGCTTGGGATTGATGGGAAAACAATACTCCAATGATCCACTAATCCCTCAATCCAATATTCTTCTCTATAGAATAATATGAACCCAAACGATTCTACACTCTCCCACCTCTTTCTCGCC
>JABWAN010000176.1 GCA_013361015.1 Candidatus Zhuqueibacterota bacterium
AAAACTTTGCGGGCCCTTTGCGTCTTAGCGGCTTTGCGTGCGCATTTGCTTTTCAGTTGTGACTTGTCGAGGTGATTCTATTCATTGTTTCTCACGCTCGTGCTGCAATTTGAGCCAGCCTTCTTTCAACACTTGTGTGCCCGCGAAGCTCGCGACCGTGCTCACGGGTTCGACCTCCGTGCTCGTGTGCCAAACGCCGTTTTCTTTCGCGAGCCACGACCACACAAAACCCGGCTCGCTCGGCAGCGGCAATTTGATTTTATCTTTCTCGGTCACAATCGGCGCGGTCATGAACGTGACCTCGATGCGGCGCAAGGCCTCGGCATATTGCGCGCTCGGAATGCCGATCGCTTTCGCAGGCAAGATGCCGCAGGTCGCATGCACCACGCCGCGCGGATCGACGAGCATCGTCATGGTGCGCGGCGCCTCAGCCACGCTTTGCAAGAGATCCGGTGCATCGGCATAATAAACGATCTGCGGCGAACTCTCCAGCAATTGCAAATAATCTGCGTCGAGGAGGCTTTGCCAAATCGCCGCGCCGTTCTTTAATCGCGCCAGCAAGCTTTGCTTCTTAATCGGAGCGGCCTGCAGCAGTGCGAGCAAGATTGCCTTTGTGTTCGTGTCGAGATCGAGACTGTCGAGTTGGGGATCATCGTCATATCCCTCCGAAGTGATGGCGGCCACGGAGTCATTCACATAAAAACGATTGCGCGCAAATTGATAGCCGCCGTCGGGCTGCGCTTCTTCCTGCCAAAAGCCCACCAAGCCGTCGTTCAATTGTCGATACTCGCCGAGCCGAATCGGAAAGCGCGTGCGCGGAAAGTCTTCGTCTTCGCGCGCGACTTTGAACTCCTGCATGCTTTGTCGCGCCGCGGCGTTGCGTTCCATGTCGTGACGAAAAACGCTCCAGTCTTGATTGATCGCAGGCAAACCTTTGAGCTGGAGATCGAGACTTGCGCGCACCACGGCGAGCGGCTTGCCGAACAAGAGCGTGAGGGCCTCGTGCTGGTCGTCGCTCTCCGGCTCGATATTGTCCGAGGCGCTTTCCATTGCGCTCATAAAAGCCACGAAGAAATTTTCTCCCTGCGCGAGCAAATAACTCACCACTTGCTTGAGTTGGGGATTGGAAATATCGGAAGCAAGAATACGTCGCGCTCCCGGCGAGGGCATCCAAAGGCCGCGGCGATTGATCGCGCCGAGCGCCTGGCCTTGCGCGTTGAAAACCATCAAGCTGCTTTCGAGGTGATTGGGCAGGAGCCAGCCGCAAACCGGTGTGCTCGCATGATGCTCGATCGCCTCACTCGCGTTTTCGTCATGCGCAGCGAGCCAGCGAAAGTGCATACGCGCCGGTTGCACCAAACGCGGCGCCAACTCCACAAGATGCGGCAGCACCTCCGCTTGCATCACCTCCGTGGCGAGCACGCGGTCGAGCTTCACGTTTTGCACGCGGCCAAACGTATCGACCAAGCGCAATTCGAGCAGGCGCAGAAAACCGGAGCGAATGGGATTAAAGTCATTGAGCGGCTGCGGCGCGCTGCGATTGGCGTTTTGCACCAGCTCGCGTACCCGCTCTGCGAACGGTTGATAATCGTCGAACGCAAGCGGATCGGCCACGGGCAATTGCAGCGTGCGTTTATGCATGAGCAGCGCATCGTTGAAGCCGTTGAGCGATTGCGCGAGCGGATTGAAATTCGGCTCGCTAAGTTTTGCTGCCACCGCGAGCATTTGCTCAACCACGGCGTCGCGCTGCGCCGTGGGTTTGCTAGTATACCACGCCATAATTTCGCCGCGATGCTTTTCGAAGAAATCATTCGTGCGCAGCGCTGTGTCAATGTTTTGCTCTTTATAAAAATCGGGCAGGAGTTTCTTTTCTAAAAAAGCCTCGAGCGCTTGTTGCAATTGCGGCTTTGCTTGCGGCGTGAGAATGCTACGGCCAGTGTAAGTGTTCGCGCGCTGCGCGAGCCGCCCGCGGCCGGCGCGGAGAGAAAGCTCCACGGCATTTTCGGTCAGTGCATAATTGCTCGTGATGAAATCTTCCGGTCCGCACGCGACGCGCAGCGAGTTGTCTTCGCGCTGAATGATAAACGTGCGCGCATTGTTGTTCGCATCGCGATCCGTTATCTCCCAATGCTGCTGCGGCAGCATGAATGAAACCTTTGCCTCCGCAGAAAGCGTGCAATCGTTCGCTTGAAACGCTTGTTTGAGCGCGACTGAAATCTCGCCGCGCTCAAGCGTGGCGGCATGCTCCACGCCGGTTTGGAACAACATCTCATCGATCGGCAAAACTTCGACGGCCCATTCGAGCAGATAGGGATGCCACGGCGGCGTGGTCCATTGGCTAAAGCCGATGCGCTCTTCGCCGGCATTGGGCGCGAGCGCCGCAATCTTCGCGCGCAGCGCGAACTCTTGCTCGTGAATCGCGCGATTGTCGAGCGCATGAATTTGACAGACGAGCAAACCTTCGGGATGCAAACGGCCATCCTCGCCGTGGCGCGGCGTGGGTTGCAGTGCTTCATCCACCAGCAACACCACGGGATCATTCGCCTGCCAAAAACGCGGCGCGGATTTTTGCCGCAAGAAATAATGTGGCCGTTTGATCAACAGCTCGGGCAACGCGGCTTCGAGCAACAAACGATTGCAGCGCAAGGTTTCCTCTTGCGACCAATGCGTGAGCTTCTCCAACAAGCGCTGCGCCTCTTCCGGCAAGGTGACGCTCGCAAAACTTGTGGCGTCATAAAAAGTGGTATCATATAAAACGCGATTGAACGCCGCGAGCATGAGCTGCGTTTGTTCGTCTGCCCACGCCGGCCCAGTAATCATATCTTGCACAGCCGCGGAAAAACGAAACCAAAGATTTTGCAGCGGCGGCGTCTGCCGCGTTTGCAAAGCTTGCTGCAAGCCGCGCCAATCTTTGATGTCCGTCGCAATGAGTTCTTGCGCTTTCACCATGGCCGCATGCGTGGCATTAAAAGCCGCCGCGAGTCTGGCCGCATGCGTGGCGCTCGAAGCTTCGGCTTGATAAACCGAAAGGCCGTTGGCTTCAAATTGCAAAACAAAATTTTGCCCGGCGCCGAGTATGAGCCAGTGGCGGCCCGAAGCGAGCAAGCGCGCGTCGGCAACCAATGTGTATCCCTCCTGTTCAAACAAAAGCCGCAGCGTTTCAAGACGGCCGGCTTGCAATTCCTCGCGCAGCTTTGCTTCGAGCCGAAACAGATAACGCCACGCTTGCGCGCCGATAATTTCGCCGGTCGCGTTCTTCTGCAGTGCCAACGTGCCCGCGTCCGCAATACGCCATTGCAACGGCGCGAGGTCGCAGCGCTCGATGAAGTAGCGCACCTCTTCCATTTCGGGATATTCATCCGGCGCATCTTCCGGCGGATAAGCGCAAAGTAGATACTTGTGCCAATCCGCAAAGAGCTGCGCACGCAATGCAGCAATCTCGTGCTGCGCGCGATCATACTCTTGTTGCGCATGATTGAGCTGCTGCAACGGCGTGTGCAGCGTTTCGGGCAGTGCGTCGTGCGTTTGCTTTTCGCGCGCTTCGCCCTCGCTCTCCACAGCGCGTGTGCGGCCCGCCTGAATTGTCCACAGCTTGCCCGCAGTCACTGCGGTAAAGCCCTTCTCATGTCTCGCCTCTTGAAACTTCGCGCCGAGGTCGATGGTGCGCGACTCAAGCTGCGGCGCGAGGTGCAGCGCTTCCAATTGCTCTTCAAGCACGAGCCGATCCGTCGCAGGCAAGGTTTGCGCGAGATAGGCGGAGAGCGCTTCGGTGCTCGTGTTGCCCACGGCAACCGCAGCATTCAAATCCAACCGGCGCGCATCATTGAAATTGGTCGTCGCAAATTGCAACTGGGCATAGCAGACCATGCTCTCCGGTAATGCGTGATCTCCGTCTGTGGTCCAGGCAAAACTCTGCTCCAAACTGTGATGCCATTTCAGCGCACTAGCAACGATCACTTGCGTGGTGAGTTTGGCTTCGAGCACACGCCGATTAAGCCGCACGATTTGCCTGTCATTAAGCTGTGCGAGACTTTGTTGCAACGCTTGCGCGTCTTCCGGCAGCGCGAGATTTTTAAACGGCTCGCGTTGTGACAGATCGCGCTGCGCGAGCAATTGCTGCACGGCTTCGAGCACGCGCGCTTTATCTTGCGGCGAAGGCGAGTTGTTGGCGAAGAGTGTTTGTATCGGTTGTGGGAAGAGTGCGGCGAGACCATTGAGCGCGATGAGAAAATTCGGCCACGAGATAATGTCGTCGTTCGTGAGCGCCCAGCCAAAGTCTTCGGTAAAATTTCGCAGCGCATCTTGGCCCGCGTCTTCATACCAACCAAGCAACTCATACTTCACGTCGTGCGGCGTGCGGCCCGCATCAAAATCATCGTCATGAAAACCGAAAATGCTGTGGCAGTTGGGATAAAACGCGGCAAAGTTCGGCTCGCCGTAGCCAATGGCCGTGAGCTTGTCGAGATAACTTGCGCCGCCGGTTTGATTGCGCCACGCTTCGTAGGCGAGCTTGCGCCCGAGAAAGCGAAACGGCTGTGGCTGCGTTTCATCTCGAAATGGATAAGTGACGCTCGGTTCCGCGGCATTGGTGTTGGGCGGAAAAAGATAATCACTCTCCACAATCCACCGCTTCACTTCATTCTGCACCGTGCGCACAACCATCCAACGATTGGGTACCGCAGGGAAGCTCACGCCGTGCGCGGAGTGCACGCCGCGTGTGAGCGCATCGGGCAAAGCCCAATGCAAATGCACGCCGGCTTTAAGCAAAAGGTTGGGAGTTTCGAGAGGCTGAGAGAGAATTTCTTCGCTGAGAGGAGCGCAGTCGGGATTGACGTCGCGCGCGCCGTCGCAATAAGGCAGGCGGCTGAAGTCCGCCATGGGTTCGAGCACGCTTTGCTCGTGAGGTAAAAAGAGGGCATCCAGATGAACGGGTGCCATCAGGATTCTGGGCATGAATCACACTCTCCAAGCGGGTGTTATAAATCGTGCGATCATCATTCACCCCCGGAGCGATGTGCCGCAATCGCGCAGATTGGTACTGTTGCTACTGGAGGAAAGCAAAATTCTGAAAAGCGCTTAACGAACTCGCAAAGATCAGGCGTGGTGAGAAAAAAGTAATGCGGGCCAAATTGTGGCGGCGCTCGGCCATGAATTTAAAACGGCGCAATCATAACAAAACCGCCACACTTATGCAAGCGGAAATTCCAGTTTGATTGATAAACTATGCGAAAAGCAAGAACACGCGGCGCGCCGTGCAGATTTGCGAAGTCTGTCCCATTCATACTGAGAGTGGTCCGGCATGTTACAAACAGCGCGCTCAAGATTTGTAATCGGACCTATCCTCAAGCTTGCATATTCCTTTCCTCATTTATCCGGCATGCTTGGCGTACGATATTCACACTTACCGCGCCGTCATGCTCCTCCACCGCTTCTTCCCAATGAGCAAACGCCTGCGCCGTGCGAGTAGACGCCAGAAGTCGTCATACGCGCAAGGGATTGCGGCTTAAAAAACGCGCGTGTTATCTTAGAGCTGGGATTTCCTCCCAAAACTTCTACTCACAAACACAACTCGGAGGAGTCGCAACCAAAAAGACTTTCTCCCACGAAAGAAGAACTTCCACGAAACTGAAAAAGCATTTTCGCGGCATTTCCATTTTCGTGGGAGAACTTTTTGCTTTTGGGGCAACGATTACACTTTTAGTAGACTACGCGGATTTTCAGACAAGCTGAAAACCAAAGCCCTTCGGGCAGCATACGGATCAAAAACGCACACCGCAAAGCTTTTTCCGCGTGTGCTTTTGTTCCGTATGCAGTTCCCAAAACTTTCAGAATCTCATTCTGAGTTTGGTTCTTTAATTCGCTAAACCGGGTGAGAGTCTAAGGTGCTTGAGCTTGTGCATCCTCCCACTTTGGGGAAATTCCGGCGACAGTTCGTATGTTCTCATGCAAAGAGGCAAAAGCAAAATTCAGTTGATAAAAGGCAGGTTAGTTTCTATCTTGACTCGTTCGTAAACGAAGGTGGCTGAGAGCCATCTCCGTTTGCGAAGACCACTTGCTGCGCGTGATACTTCCTTCTCGCATTGGCCCACCAGCATCTTTGAAGCCACGCACTCAGCGTCGTTGTTGCCAAATTTCTTCCCAAAATTATCATAACTCATGAACAAAATCTTTGCCTTCACTCTCGTTTTCTGTCTGTGCGCTCGCGCGCATGCGCGCGAGCAGCGCTCATTGCCACTTTCAACTTCGTCGTCTGCGGCCGCGCGCAACGAGGCTGGCAGGTCATTCATCCGCAACTACAATCCCAAAGAATTTGGCGCAGCTTTTAATTACTGGGCTATTGCACAAGATCAGCGCGGGGTCATGTATTTTGGCAATTGGAATGGCGTGCTCGAATATGACGGCGTGTCGTGGCGGCTGGTTTCCACTCCCAATCGGTCCGGTGTGCGCTCACTCGCAGTCGATGCCAGCGGCCGCATTTATGTCGGCGCCGTCGGCGACCTTGGCTATCTCGCACCCGATTCTGTTGGCGACTTGCAGTTCGTTTCGTTGCTTGAGGCGGTGCAGCCGGAGAACCGCGAATTCAATGAAGTTTGGTATTCCTATGCCACCTCGCACGGCGTCTATTTTCGTACAGATAAAATTCTGTTGCGGTGGGCGAATGGCCGCATGCAAGCCTGGAGGCCGCGCACAGCGTTTTCAGGGTTGTTCGTGGTGCGCGATCGTGTTTATATTCAGCAGTGGCGTGTCGGACTGCTCGAGCTGGTGGGAGACTCCTTGCAAATAACTCGCGGCGGCGCGCGCTTTGCGCATGAGCGCCTCCATGTCATGCTGCCTTATGCCGGCGAAAAAATCTTGCTAGGTACGCGCGAGGAGGGCTTGCTCACGTACGATGGCGCTTCGTTTCAGACTCTGCAATCCGATCCCGCTGCCATCGAATTCTTGCGAGAAAATCAACTATCGCATGGCGCAGTTTTGCGAGATGAGACTTTCGCACTGGCGACGCTACGAGGCGGTGTCGCGATCATCGACCGGAACGGCCATCTTCTCCAAATCTTGGACAAGGCTGCGGGCCTGCAAGATCATGACGTCAATTTTGTTTTTACCGATCATCAGCGCGTGATGTGGCTGGCACAAGGCCGCGGTATCGCACGCGTTGAACCCGATTCTCCGCTAGCGTTCTACGGCGAGGCCGCAGGCATTAAAGATTTTGTATCGTCCCTCATCAGACATCATGGCGCCTTGTATGTGGCCACCGGACTAGGTGTCTCCTATTTGCCCTCCGGAACAACTCCGGTGAACTCGCCATACTCCTCGCAGTCCAAACATACGCCGGAATTCCGGCCGGTCGCAGGAATTACTGCGCAGTGTTGGTCTCTACTCGCCGCCGGTCAAAGTTTGCTTGCGGCAACAAATGACGGCGTCTACCAAATTGTGGGTGAGCGTGCGAGCTTCATCAAAGAGTCTGTCGCGGATTCGTTTTTTTCAATGTCACTGCATCGCTCCAAAAAGGATTCCAATCGCGTTTGGGTCGGACTCAGAGACGGCCTGGCCTCTTTACGATATGATTCCGCAACTCTGAAATGGATTGACGAGGGTCGCATTTCCGGAATTCACGAACCGATTTGGAGCATTGTCGAGAACAACGAGGGCCGGCTTTGGCTGGGCACGGAAGCGCAAGGCGTTTTACGGGTGAGTTTTTCGCACGGAAATCATGGCGCAACCCGGCAGGGCGAAAATCAGAAAGTTGAACGCTTCGATTCCCGGCACGGCTTGCCCAAAGGCTGGGTTGGCGTATATCCGACGCGCGCACGAACCCTCTTTACGAGTGACAAGGGCCTGTTCCGTTTTGACGGTGATACGAACAGGTTTTTCCCAGATTCGACCTATGGAAGCATGTTCGCTGACGGTTCCCGCGATGTCGAAGTGGTGAGTGAAGATCAGCATGGCAGCGTTTGGCTGGGATCTGAAGAAGCCGCGGAGATCAACCGCGCGCTTCGCCAGCCGGATGGATCTTATTTGCCGGAAAGCGGATCGGCTCTCAGCCTTGCCAAGACCGCCATCTGGGCCATCTATTCCGATATTGCTCCTGCCGATCCCCGCACAAATTCTGCGGTTTGGTTCGGAGGTCCAGATGGTCTCTTGCGCTACGATTCCAGCATCCCTAGGCGTGAGGCGCTGGTTTATCCGGCTCTTATCCGGCGCGTGACCATTCTGCATGAGGCCGCACAGGATTCGGTTATCTTTGCCGGCT
>JABWAN010000177.1 GCA_013361015.1 Candidatus Zhuqueibacterota bacterium
AATGCGCCGCTGGCAGATGAATATGGCGTCGTGATTAGCACGTCGCACCACGAGCCGATGATGCGCGCGCACGTTGAATGGCAGCGTTACGGTTCCGGACCGTGGAATTATGAAAAGAACGAAACGAAGCTGCGCGAGTTTTGGACGCAGGGCATCAAGCGCATGCGCAACTATGAAAGCATCGTCACGCTCGCGATGCGCGGCGACGGCGACGAACCCATGAGCGAAGAAGCCAACGTTGCGCTGCTGCAGAAAATTGTCAACGATCAGCGCGAAATCCTTGCAGAAGTAACAGGCAAAGACGTAACGAGCATTCCGCAAGTTTGGGCGCTTTATAAAGAAGTGCAGGACTATTATGACCACGGCATGCGTGTGCCCGATGATGTGACCCTGCTCTTGTGCGATGACAACTGGGGCAATATTCGTAAGCTGCCCCAGCGCGACGAAAAGCCGCGGCCCGGCGGCTATGGCATCTATTATCACTATGATTACGTCGGCGGGCCGAGAAATTACAAATGGCTCAACACGAATCAGATTTCCCGTGTGTGGGAGCAGATGCACCTCGCTTATCGCTATGGCGCCAATCGCATTTGGATCGTCAATGTTGGCGACATCAAGCCGATGGAGTTTCCCCTCGAATTCTTTTTGGACTACGCGTGGAATCCGGAACAGTGGCCGGCCGAGCGCTTGCCTGAATACACCGAGCTTTGGGCTGAACAGCAATTCGGTGTAGAACATGCGAAAGACATTGCCGAGATTTTGAACCAATACACCAGATTCAATTCGCGCCGCAAGCCCGAACTGCTCGCACCGAACACTTATAGTTTGGTTGACTATCGCGAAGCAGAAACCGTCGTCGCTGAATATAACGAGCTGGCCGCGCGAGCACAGCGCCTCAGTGATTCTTTGCCTCCGGAATACAAAGATGCTTTTTATCAACTCGTTCTGCATCCCGTGCAAGCCTGCTCGAATTTGAATGCGCTTTATGTCACGGTCGGCAAGAATCGTTTGTATGCCCAACAGGGAAGAGCGGCAACGAACGCGCTTGCCGAGAACGCCAAAGCTCTTTTTAAAAAAGACGCCGCGATCACGCATTACTACAACAACGTGATGGCCAATGGCAAGTGGGCTCACATGATGGATCAAACGCACATTGGCTATACCTACTGGCAACAGCCGGACAGCAATGCCATGCCCGAAGTGAAGGAGATTACAAATTCGGCTACCGCAGAAATGGGTGTCACGATAGAGGGTTCAACTCATTGGTGGCCGCATGAGAAAAGCGAAGCCGTGTTGCCGGAGTTCGATCTGTACCATCGGCCAACTTACTACATAGAAATTTTCAATCGCGGGCAAGCTTCTTTTGAATATTCGGTGCAAGCTGGCGCGCCGTGGGTCCAGATTGATCAAGCGAAAGGCAGGATCGAGACAGAAGAACGTTTGTGGGTTAGCATTGATTGGGAGAAGGCGCCAGTCGGAAAACAGCGCGTTCCGATTACGGTCACTGGCCCCAACAATAGCCGCGTCGTTGTGCAAGCCATCAGCAATAATCCTGTGACTCCCAAACGGGATGAGCTTACCGGTTTCGTGGAGAGTAACGGATACGTTTCGATTGAAGCGGAGCATTACACGCGCGCGGTGGAAGCGTCTCCCCTCAAATGGCAGCGCATTCCGGATCTGGGACGCACGCTCTCCGCGATGACCCCCGCGCCGGTCACTTCTCCGCCGCAAACGCCGGGAGGCGACAGTCCGCGTTTAGAATATCAAATTCATTTCTTCAGCAAGGGAGAGGTGAATGTCAAAGCTTATCTTTCTCCGACTTTGAATTTTCACAATAATCAAGGCTTGCGCTACGCCGTTTCATTCGACGACGAACCGCCGCAGATCGTCAACATGCACGCCGGCAAAACTTTTCGGGATTGGGAGGAATCCGTGCGCAACAATGTCACTGTCGAAATTTCGAAGCACGTCCTCGCTGAGGCGGGGAATCACATTTTGAAATTTTGGATGGTTGATCCCGGCGTGGTTTTGCAAAAACTGGTCATCGAAACCGGTGAAGTCAGGCCCAGCTATTTGGGGCCGCCGGAGAGTTATCAACGGCTTGGAACAGATGGCTCGGAGGGGTTGCAATAGTTCTTTTAGCGCGTGCACTATTTTAAAAACAGAAAAAGGGAAATTCTATAAGACGATGAAGACAACTAAAACTGGATGATGACACGTGCATATATCACTCACGAATTTTGCTTACATTATCGGCCGGTGGGAGGGAAGTGGCCGTGCGGAGTATCCGACCATCGTTCCTCGCGATTATCGCGAAGAACTCGTTTTTGCAGTGAACGGCAAGGATGCCGCGATTCATTTTGAACAACGCACCTGGATCAAATCTGCGGATGAGCGCAATGGTGAGCCGCTGTTCTGGGAATCTGGTTTCCTGCTTGACAAGGGCGAGGGATTATTCGAAATGGTCAGCGCACAAAAAAGCGGACGAGTAGAAATTCTGCGAGGCGGCGCGCAAAAAACGGATGAAACGATAATCAAACTTGACCTGGCCAGCGTTGCGATTCTCAATGATGATCGCATGATCCGAGCGGGCCGGATGCTCCATTTCCATGGAGAGACTTTGGAGTATGAGTTATGGATGAGTACGACCAAGAACATCGCCTACCAAAGGCATCTGGTCGCGCGACTGACACATAAAGGAAGACCGTAATAATGCATAAGTTGATCCGAACATTCAAGCTTTGTGCGCTGCTTGCAGTTTGTGAGGTGAGCTTTGCTCAAACGCAGACTCCTGGCGCCGACAAATGGGTGGACTACGCTGCGGGCGAATATGAAATGCTGCCCAACATCACCTATGCCACTGCAAACAATACGGAGTTGAAACTCGATCTCTATCTGCCCAGAGATCGCAGCGTGCCGCTTCCCACGCTCATTCTTTTTCACGGCGGCGGTTGGGTGGCGGGAATGAAAGAGCGCAATGTGTTTTGGTTGCTTCCCTATTTATCCATGGGATGGGCAGTGATCAATGTGGAGTATCGCATTGCGCAGAACTCGCTGGCGCCGGCCGCGGTGGAAGATTGCCGCTGTGCATTAAGATGGGCGACCGATAACGCCGGGCGGTATAATCTGGATGCTTCCAAGTTTGTGCTGACCGGCACCTCGGCTGGCGGACACCTGGCTTTGATCACCGGCATGTTGCCGGCGTTGAATGTTTTTGACCGGCAGTGCCCGACCAATGACAGCACGCGTTGGGCAAAAGGCACGGAACCGGAAACCAAGGTTGCCGCCATCGTCAACTGGTTCGGCATTACGGAGGTCGCTGATCTGCTTGATGGACCGAATGCCAAACACTACGCTATCGAATGGTTCGGCAGCATGAGCAACCGGCTGGAACTCGCGCGGCAAGTTTCACCGCTCAACTACGTGCGCGCCGGGCTGCCGCCGATCATCACGATTCATGGCGACCAAGACAACATTGTTCCCTACCATCACGCCGTACAGTTGCACGCCGCATTGGACAAAGCCGGTGTGCCGAATCAGCTTGTCACGATTCGCGGCGGCAAGCATGGCGGCTTTAATCGGCAAGACTTTGTGAACAGCTTTGCGACCATCAGAGAGTTTTTGCGCAAGAATAGTGTTTTGAAATGATGCCCATGGCAAAAATACATTTGGCAGAAAAAAATGGAGCGCAGACCTCATGTTTGCCAACCGCGGCTGTGCAGGTTGGAAGCCTACGCTACTTGCAAATTCTATTGATTTTTTTGTCGGGCTTCGGATTTCAAATGAACGCACAAGATAAAAGTCCATGGCAAGGTAAAACGTGCGCAGTGTCGCTCACTTATGATGATGCGCTCAACGTCCACTTGGACAATGTCGTTCCGCTTTTGGATTCATTGGGCTTGAAGGGCACATTTTATTTGTCGGGTTATTTCCCCGCCTTTCGCGCACGCGTGACAGATTGGAAAGCTGTCGCAGCGAAAGGGCATGAGCTGGGCAATCACACATTGTTTCATCCGTGCACGGGAAAGTTGCCGGGGCGAGAATGGGTGCAGCCTGATTATGATCTGGGAAATTATACAATGCAAAGATTGGTCGATGAAATCAAAATGGCCAATACTCTGCTCGAAGCTCTCGACGGCAAAACAAAGCGATCATTCGCGTACCCGTGCGGCGATACGAAGATCGGTGATTCCTCGTATGTGGACAAAATCCGAAATGACTTTGCCGCCGCGCGCGGGGTGAAAAGCGAAAAGCCAAGAATTAACGAAATTGATTTGTTTAATGTCGGCGCTTACATGATCAATGGGCAGACCGGCGCAGAACTCATTGCCTTGGTAAAACAAGCGAGGCAAAACAATGCGTTGATCGTTTTTCTTTTTCACGGCGTCGGGGGCGAGCATTCTCTCAATGTTTCGTTAAATGCTCACCGTGAGCTTTTGCTTTTTCTCAAGCAACATGAAAAAGATATTTGGACGGCTCCGTTTGTGGACATCGCGGAATACGTCAGACAATACAATCAGGAAAGCCGATGAAAGTAATGCCCCCAAAGCGCAAGTCTTCGTGGAGAGATATGGTGCGGCAAGGAATACGCGGAACTTTTCTTTGCATGCTTTTGCGGCTTTGTCCCGCCGTTGTAGGATGCGCTTTTGCTTTGTGTTTCAGTACGCCCGCATGGGGCCAGAAAAATGGGAATTTCACCAATCCCATTTTGGCCGGCTTCTATCCCGATCCCAGCATTTGTCGAGTCGGCAGCGACTACTATTTGGTGACTTCGTCATTCTCCTATTTCCCCGGCATTCCAATTTTCCACAGCAGCGACTTGGTAAATTGGCGGCAGATCGGGCATGTGATGGACAGGCCGGAGCAATTGGATTTGGACGGCCTCGGCGTTTCACGCGGCATCTTTGCGCCAGCGCTTCGATATCACGACGGCGTGTTTTATGTGACATGTACTCTCGTTGATAAAGGCGGCAACTTCGTGGTCACTTCTAAAAAAGCTGAGGGACCGTGGTCGAATCCGGTTTGGATACCGCAGATCAATGGCATCGATCCTTCCATGTTTTTTGATGAGAATGGCAAGGCCTATATCGTTTACAATAGCATTCCTACTGATGACAAGCCGCTGTACGACGGTCACCGCACGTTGCGAATGTATGAGTTTGATGTCGCCAATCTGAAAGTGGTCGGCAACGAAGTACTGCTCGTCAATGGCGGCACCGATCTCAGCAAAAAACCGGTATGGATCGAAGCGCCGCATATTTTTAAAAAAGACAGCTTTTATTATTTGATCGCTGCCGAAGGCGGCACCGGCGATCAGCATTCGGAAGTCGTATTCCGCAGCAAAAGTGTCGCTGGCCCCTACGTTCCACACGAAAAGAATCCGATTCTCACCCAACGGCACTTGGATCCCAAAAGAAAAGATCCCATCACCTCAACCGGACATGCGGATTTTGTCGAGACGGTTAGCGGCGATTGGTGGGCGGTGTTTTTGGGCTGCCGGCCGTATGAGGATGATTTGTACAACACCGGCAGAGAGACGTTCATGGCGCCGGTGCAGTGGCAAGAAGGCTGGCCGCTCATCAATCCCGATCATGTCGAAGTGCAGTATCATTATCCTATCCCGCTAAAAAAATCTGCGGCGAAGTCCGAGATTCAGTTTAGCGGCAATTTTGTTTTGAAAGATGAATTTGCATCGGAGAGCCTGAGCTACAGTTGGCTTTTCTTGAGAACACCGCGAACGCAATGGCACAGCTTGTCTCAACGCAAAGGTTATTTAACAATACAAATCCGACCCGAGACGTGTTCGGAAAACGTCAATTCCAGTTTTCTGGGACACCGCCAGCAACATTTAGAAGGCGAGGCCAGCCTCGCATTCGACTTCGCGCCCAAAGCTGAAAATGAAAAGGCCGGATTGCTAGTCTTTCAAAACGAAAAACATTTTTATTTTCTCTGTAAATCTGCGGAAGGCAATAAATCCGTCGTTCAACTTTACAAATCCAGCGAGACGCTTCCGCAGGTGGAGTTGCTGACTTCTCACACGCTCGACGATACTCCCGCAGAGGAAAAACTGCTTTTGAAAATCGCAGCGCAGCGCAGCACGTATTCGTTTTTCTTTGCACTCGCTCCGAATAAATGGCAACTACTGAAGGGTGAGGTTGACGCCAGGTTTCTCAGCACCAAAGCCGCCGGCGGTTTTGTGGGATGCGTTTATGCACTGTATGCCACTTCACTGGGCAAGCCCAGCGACAGCGCCGCATACTTTGATTGGTTTGAATATCGGGGCGATGATGAAGTATATAAAAGGAATTCGCCATGATCCCGAGAATTCTCAACAACAATTTTTCATACGCCACAGTTACGATCATTCTCCTGGCAACCGCCGCCTTCGGCCAGGATGCGCGCGATTTAGTCAAAGGCAATCTCATTCAATTCAATGACAATGGCGCCTGGTGTTGGTATCAAGATGAGAGGGCAGTGATTGATGCCGCCGGCGGCAAGCTGATTGTCGGTTCCAACGCGAGCGATAATGGCGTCGGCGGCTCGCCCCGTAACGGCGATATTGATGCCGTCATCTTCGATCTGCAAAATAGACAAGCAGAGCGCTATGCGCTTATGGAAGGCGGAACCAACTTCGGCGGCTGTGATGACCATAATGCGCCCGCGTTTCTGGTGGTTCCGGATGGCAGATATCTGGCCTTTTATGCCGGACATAACAGCAATAACAATTCTTATTGGCGCTTTTTTTACACCGATCGCTGGGGAATTGAACACGTCTTCAATTGGAACAACATTCCGGGCGGCACCGATTTCGCCACGACCTATTCCAATCTTTTCTACCTTGCCGCTGAAGACAAACTGTACAACATTGTCCGCACTTACGCGCGCAGTCCGAATCTCATGGTATCCACCGATCTTGGTCAAAACTGGTCTTATGGTGGACTTTTGACCGCGCCAGATGTAAGTATTGGCTACGTGAATGGATATTTCAAATACTGGTGCAACGGCGTCGATCGTATTGATTTCGTCGCGACCGAGCATCACCCCCGCGATTATAATACGAGCATCTATCACGGCTACATGAAGCACGGTCAATCCTTCAAATCCGATGGCACGCTGCTGGACAGTGATATTGCCGACAAAACCGCTCCCAAGCCGGCGGATTTCACGCTGGTTTTCGGTGCCAACACAAGAGTCAATGGCAATCTCATGTCCCGGTGCTGGACGATTGATCTTGCAGCGTACGATGACGGCACGATCGCCACGATTTTCAAAGCGCGGGTGAATGATGATCCCAATCATCCCTCGAATGACCCCGATCATGCGTTTTTTTATGCACGCTATGATGGCGCAACCTGGACCTCGACCTATTTGGGCAAAGCGGGCAAGAAAATGTATTCGAGTGAGCAAGATTATGTCGGGTTAGGCGCACTGCATCCGAACGAGCCCAATGTCATTTACATTTCAACGCCTTTCGATCCGCGCGACGATGCGGCTCTGGGCGTTCGCGAAATTTTCAAAGGCGTCACTGCCGATCATGGCACAACATGGACATGGACACCCATCACGCAGAAATCTGTGCGCGACAATTTCCGCCCGATTGTTCCGAGCTGGGATGAAAATAAGACAGCGTTGTTGTGGTGGCGGGGAACGTATCTCTCGGCGCAAAATTTTGATGCGGCGATTGTCGGCATTATCGAGCGCAACTCCGAAACCGTGGAGCGAATGCATTACGTAGATGCCACTGCCGCGAACACTTTTTTGACAAACGGATCACCGCTCATCACGACGGGACCGGATGCCAATATGGGCGCGGCGGACGACAGATGGCATGAGCGCACGGGTTTCGGCAATGGCAATTCCGTTTTGACTTCCGCTGAGGTGAGCGGCGAGAATGCGCCCGTCCTCAAGACTCAAATGATTGTGTCCGAAGCCGGAACCTATGACGTGTGGATCAACTTCTGGGCGAATCCCACGGCGGATTGGCGAATCAAAGCCGGACTTGCTGCCGACAGAATGCAATTGTTCCGCCAGATGGCCTGCAAACAAGTCGAGGCCGACGATCATGATACCGCGCTCACCCTGACCAGCAGCGGCAATACTTTTCTTTATCAAGCCTATCTCGGTCGTGTGAGGGTTGCAGCGAACGAGACACTGAATGTGCATGTGGACGACCACGCGATTCAGACCGGCACCTCCGGCACTCGCATCGGCAACACGGCCCGCACGTGGTATGATGG
>JABWAN010000178.1 GCA_013361015.1 Candidatus Zhuqueibacterota bacterium
CATCGAAAAGCAGGTGGCGGCGCTCGAGTTCCGCCGCATGTTCTCCAATCCGGCCGACCCCAACAACTGCTTCCTCGACATCCAGGCCGGCGCCGGCGGTACCGAGGCGCAGGACTGGGCGGAGATGCTCTCGCGCATGTATGGCCGCTGGTTCGATTTGCGCGGCTGGAAGTGGGAAGTCACCGACGCGCTCGCGGGTGATTCCGCGGGGCTCAAGAGCGTCACGTTCCGCGTCGAGGGCGAAAACGCCTACGGTTTCTGCAAGGCTGAGCGTGGTGTGCATCGTCTCGTGCGCATCTCACCCTTCGATGCCAACAAACGCCGGCACACTTCTTTTGCGTCGATCTTCGCGCTGCCGGTGGTCGATGATAACGTGAGTATCAAAGTCGAAGAAAAAGACTTGCGCGTCGATACCTATCGCGCCAGCGGCGCGGGCGGGCAGCATGTGAACAAAACTTCTTCCGCGGTGCGGCTCACGCACGTGCCCACGGGCATCGTGGTGCAATGTCAAAACGAGCGCAGCCAATTGCGCAATCGCGAACTGGCAATGAAGCTGCTCATGGCCAAGCTCTATCAACGCAAACGCGAAGAAGAGCGCGCCAAGCTCGATGAGTTGGAGAAAAACAAAAAGGACATCGGGTGGGGCAGCCAAATTCGCTCGTACGTTTTTCATCCGTACAATTTGGTGAAAGATCACCGCACCGGCGTGAGCACGAGCAACGTGCAAAACGTGATGGACGGTGATTTGGAGGAATTCATCAAAGCCTTCTTGATGGGCAAGCGCTACAACAAGAAGGGCGGAGGGGAAGTTGTGGAAGAGTTGGAGATTGAAGAAGAGCCATAAAACTTCGAGTTCATATCATGGAAGCCCTGGTTACCACAGAGCGTCATCAAACCAAGAAAATGCCGTCCCAAACGGAACGGGAGCAGCAGCACGCGCTGTCATTGGAAGAGCGCACGGATTTGACATATGCCGAAGTCGAGGCCATGGGAATAACCGAGCCTTTTGAGCTTATCGACGGGAGGATAACCTTTAAAGTGTCCTATCCTATTCATGCGCGTTATTTGGCAAAAGTCGTTCACATCATTCAAAAATATCTTGATGAGCAACCCATCGGCGAGCTTTTTGTGGACATGAATGTGCGCTTATTTCCAGACGATGATCGTCAATCGCGCCGTCCGGACGTGGCGTTTTATTTGAATGAGCACGTGCCTCAAGCTGACAATGAACCGCCGACCATTGCGCCGGATTTGGCGATTGAGATTGGCGCAACTAATTCTGACTTTCTCCCTCTTTTCGAGAAGGCCGGCCTCTATTTGAGCAAAGGCAGCCAAGTCGTGTGGAGCGTCATTCCCGCGAAGGCGTGCGTGCTCGTGTGGAAAGCGCAAGAGCGCACATGGGAATACAATACGCTCACATGCCCGGAATTGCTGCCTGGATGGAGCTTGAACCTCGCCGAGTTTTTTGCGCAACCGCAACCCGCCTCCGCGCAATGAACGCGCGTTTCTTCCAGCCACGTGGAGTTACGTTGAACGATTCCGTCGAAACCATAATGCCGAGAAGTCGATTGCCGCGCCGGGATCAACACGCCACCGCAGCTCTTCACGAACAATCTTTCGAGACCCAGCGCCCCACGATCGCCGAGATTGATTTACAGGCGATCGCGAGCAATGTGCGCGCGATTCGGCAACGCGTGCGCCCGGCGGAAGTCATGGCGGTGGTGAAGGCCGAGGGATATGGCCATGGCGCCGTGCAGGTTGCGCGCATTGCTTTGGAGGCCGGCGCCACGCTGCTTGGCGTCGCGCTGCTCGAAGAAGGCATCGCACTGCGTCGTCACGGTTTCACTGTGCCGATTCTCGTGTTCGGCGGCTTGTTTGAAAATCAGATCGACTCGTATCTCGCGCACGATTTGCAAATGACGCTGTATGACGCGCGATTGGCGGAAATCATCTCGCAACGCGCGCAGGCTTTGCATAAAACTGCGGGAGTGCACGCGAAGTTCGACACCGGCATGGGACGCGTCGGCGTCACGAGTGAGCCGCTTGCGTTTCTACAGCACCTCGTAAGCTTGCCCGGCATTACACTCCAGGGACTCTATACGCATTTGGCCACAAGCGATGAAACCGATCTTAGTTACGCGCACGTGCAACTCCAGCGCTTTCGCACGATCATAACAGCGGCGCGCGCGCATGACATTGTTCCGCGCTGGATTCATGCGGCGAACAGCGGCGCCATTTTGAGTCTGCCGGAGTCTTATTTTAACCTGGTGCGGCCCGGGGTCATGATGTATGGGTATTATCCGAGCGCCGACGTAGTGAAATCGCTCGCGCTGCAACCGGCCATGCGCTTGCGCACGGCCGTGCTGCTTGTCAAGCGCGTGCCGCGGGGCACGTTTGTCAGCTACAACCGGACCTTTCAAACGCAACGCGAGTCTGTGCTGGCGACGCTGCCCATTGGTTACGCTGACGGTTTTTCGCGCCGCTTCTCCAATAACATGCACGTGTTGATTCGCGGCTGCAAGTGCCCGGTAGTTGGCCGGGTGTGCATGGATCAAATCATTGTGGATGTCACCGAACTTCCCGATATTCGCGTAGGCGAGGAAGTCGTGCTCATGGGCAAGCACTGTGAGGAAGAAATCCCCATTTATGATTGGTGCGAGAAACTGGAGACGATTCCATATGAAGTGACGTGCGGAATTTCATCGCGCGTACCGAGGGTTAATGTTTGAAGAGAAGCATGATGAAGATTCGATTCTTGCTGAATGAAGAGCACGGGTTGCCACACATTTATAAGCAGAATGTGGATGAGGACGAAGTTCGCGATATTTTATGCGATCCGATCCAAGATCGCGAAGCAAGGGAAAACGCCCGCTCTGCAACCGGGCAAACTCGAAACGGAAGATATTTGCGCGTAATTTATACTCATGACTCTGAACCGAATTCTGTATTTTGTCATCACTGCATATGATCTAACGGGCAAAGCTTTACATGCACTCAAAAGATGCAAGCGCAAGAGAAGATTATGAGTAAAAAAAGAACCGGTTACCCCCGGCCCGGGATACACACCGCGTGGCCGCGGTGAGCGACCATTACGAGAATCAAAGCGACGAAGAGGCATTCGCGGAAGATGAAACCATTCGCCGCCGCGAAGAGAAACTGCGCCGCCCAAGCTGACTAATGCCGAAATCGACGCCATTCTCGCGCGCGGCCAGCGAGCTTTCCCGCGCCGGTGAGCCGAAGAGTTTGAAGCACCAAGCCCGTGCGCTCACCTTGCCGCGCAAATGGCACGACCGCGCGAAAACACTGGCAGCCTTGCACCACTTTTCAGATTATCGTGCATGGCTCGAGCAGATTGTGACTGAGCGCCTTGTGCTCGAAGACAAGTTGCTGCGCAGTTTGAAAAAATGAGTGAAGAGCCAAAACGAAAAAAGGCGCAGCACTTCGACGCAGAGAATTGCAGTATACGCAAAACCAAGAACCAAATAGCTACTAGAACTAAATGAACACTCCTCACGACGACCTCAATGCCGTCATGCGCGCGCGGCGGGAAAAGTTTGAACAAATTCAAGCGCTCGGCCTCAATCCCTATCCGCATGACTTTCCACGCACGCATCTCGCCGCGGAAATCAAGAATAACTTCGATGCGTTATTTGAGAAAGAAGTCGCCATTGCGGGCCGCATTATGGCGCTGCGACCGCAAGGCAAAGCCACGTTTGGTCATCTCGAAGATTCGAGCGGGCGTATTCAATTTTATCTCAAACTCGATTTTATTGGCGAGACGAGTTACAAATTGGCAAGCCTGCTCGATCTCGGCGACTTCATTGGCGTGCGCGGCAAAGTTCTAAAAACTCGTACCGGCGAAATCACTGTGCAAGCCGAGGCGCTCGTTCTGCTTGCAAAAACGTTGCGGCCTTTGCCCATTGCCAAAGAGAAAATGGCAGAAGGCGAGCGCGTGGTGTTCGATGCGTTTGCGGACAAAGAAATGCGCTATCGCCAACGCTATGTTGATCTCGCGGTCAATCCGCAAGTGCGCGAAGTTTTCATCAAACGCAGCCGCATTATCAATTCGATTCGCGAGTATTTAACCGGCCGCGGTTATCTCGAAGTTGAAACGCCGATCTTGCAACCGCTCTATGGCGGCGCTTCGGCACGGCCGTTTACGACGCACCACAATACGCTCGACACCAAACTCTATCTGCGCATCGCGAATGAACTATATTTAAAGCGCCTCATCGTCGGCGGCTACGACGGCGTGTTCGAATTCGCGAAAGATTTTCGCAATGAGGGCATGGATCGCTTCCACAATCCCGAGTTCACGATGATGGAAGTATACATCGCGTATCACGATTACTTCTTTATGATGAATTTGGTGGAAGAAATGTTTTGCAAATGCGTGTTGGATTTGACGGGCGGTTATAAAATCACTTATCAAAACACCGAAATCGATTTCACGCCGCCGTGGCCGCGCTTGCGCTATCTCGACGCGATTGAGAAGGAGACGGGCTACAATCTTCTCGGTAAGCCGGTTGCTGAACTCCGCAAGATCGCAGATCAACTGCACGTCGCGACCGAAGCGAATGCGAATGCCGGCAACATCATGGATGCCATTTTTGGCGAGAAAGTCGAAGGCAAGTTGATTCAGCCGATCTTCATCACCGACTTTCCGATTGAGATTTCGCCGCTCGCAAAGAAACATCGCAGCGTTGCCGGTTTGGTGGAACGCTTCGAGTGCTTTGTAGGCGGCAAAGAGATTGGCAACGCCTTCACCGAGTTGAACGACCCGCTTGATCAGCGCGAGCGCTTTATGGAACAGAAGAAGTTGCTCGAAGCCGGCGACGCCGAAGCGCAGCAACTCGATGAAGATTATTTGCGCGCGCTCGAATACGGCATGCCGCCCACGACCGGCTTGGGCGTCGGCATCGATCGTTTGGTGATGTTGCTCACGGATCAACCTTCGATTCGCGACGTGCTGTTCTTCCCGCAAATGCGGCCGGAGGGCGGAAGGTAAGAGGTGGAGTGGTGGAATGTTGGAGTGATGGAGATTTGGAGTAAGGCGGTTGTATGCAACCTAATTTCATTGTTTGTCCAGATAATATCGCGGATAAGCTTGAAACAAAACACAACGTCACCTGCGAAGAAGCTCGTCAAGCTCTGCTGAGCAAACCACGCATTCGCTTTGCTGAAAAAGGCTACAGCGAAGGCGAAGACGTCTACTCCGCTTGGGGTCAAAGTTCGAATGGAAGATACTTGGCAGTCTTTTTCGTCTATAAGCCGACTAGCAAAACTGCGATTATTATCAGTGCTCGCGATATGAGCAAAAAGGAGCGCAAAGCCTATGGCCGAAAGTAAACTGAGCTCAATCTCGAAAGCCGACAGCCTGGAAAAAATCGGAGAGTTTTGGGATACGCACGACTTCACCGATTTCGATAGCGGCGGCCCGGATGTCGAATTTGAATTTGCCTGCGCTGTGCCCATTGAGTCAGGGCTTTATACTTCAGTGGAAAAGATCGCGCGTTTGCGCGGCGTGCGTATCGAAACGTTGGTGAATCTCTGGCTGCAACAGAGAGTGATGGAAGAAGCTCAAGCCCAAGCGGCATGAATGCATGCGAGAGAAACGACTCTGAGCGAAGGTCGGGGATAGTAGAGCGTAGATGAAAGATCGTAACACGAGACAGGACTTGCTATCTACAATCCACGATCTACCATCAACAATCTACGATTTTTAGAGGCACACCGGAAACTATAGACAAACCATGTCCTACGAGCTATTCGTCGCGCGGCGCTACTTGCGTTCGAAGCGGCAAGTAAAATTCATCTCGTTGATCACCTACATCTCCATCGCGGGCGTGGCCATTGGCACTGCGGCGTTGGTGATCGTGCTCTCCGTCATGAACGGGTTTGAAACCGAAGTGCGCTCGCGCATCATCGGCTTCGATGCGCATGCGAAGATCAAAACCTTTCATGATCAAGGCGTCGAGGACTATGCTAAAATCATCGAGCGTGTCAAAAGCGTTCCACACGTGGTCGCGACCGGACCGTATATTCACGACCGCGCGTTGATTTTGGCGAGTGGTCAAGACCGCAAGCAAGGCATTGTCGTCAAAGCGATCGATCCCCAAACCGAGGCGAACGTGACGGATTTGATCAACAATGTCAATTATGGCACGCTCAATTTGGGCATGGTGGAAAAAGAAGGTGAGCGACCCTATCCTGGAATTTTGCTGGGTTACTCGCTGGCCGATCGCCTCGTCGTCGGCCTCGGAGATAAGGTCGTGTTGCTCTCCGCGGCCGGGTTGCGTGTAGGTGATTTCGGCAGCATGCCCAACGCGATGAACTTTCGCGTGGCAGGATATTTTGAGACCGGCATCTATGATTACGATTCCAACGTCGCGTTCATCGGCATTCCGCAGGCGCAGAAACTCTTTGAGATGGGCAGCAAAGTCTCCGGCATACAACTCAAGCTCGAGGACATGGATCAAGCCAGTGAAGTTGCGGAAGTCATCAAGAAAGATTTGAAGTATCCCTATTACGTGGAAACGTGGTTCGACGTGAATAAGAACCTTTTCTCGTGGATGCAGTTTGAAAAGTGGATTGCATTCATCGTGCTCTCGCTCATCATCGTAGTGGCGGCATTTAATATTGTGAGCACGCTGATCATGGTCGTACTGGAGAAAACGCGCGAGATCGGCATTCTCAAAAGCATGGGTTCGACGAATACGAGCGTGATGAAGATATTCATTCTGCAAGGTCTCGTCGCCGGATTGATCGGCACCGCCATCGGCTTGACGTTGGGCCTGGCTTTGTGTTGGGCGCAGCAGGAATTCAAATTCTTTTCTTTGCCGGCGGATGTCTACATTATCAGCGCGCTGCCCATTTTGATGAAGCCGCTCGATTTTATCGGTGTTGCGCTCGCCGCGATTTTCTTGTCTTTCATCGCCACCGTTTATCCGGCCTATCGCGCTGCGAAGCTGGAGCCGGTACGCGCGATTCGGTATGAATAGCGGGTTGCTGGTTACTTGCGGCTGAGCTTCAAAGCGACTGCTGGCAATGAGTAAACAGCAACGAACAACAAGCAACCAAATTATGTCTACCCGCAAAATAATTCTCACGACCAAAGCGCTGTGCAAATCCTATGTGACGGAAGGCGGCGAGATCCCCGTTTTGAAGGGTATTGATCTCACGGTCTATGCGGGTGAGATTGTCGCGATCGTCGGCGCTTCGGGCGTGGGCAAGAGCACGCTGCTGCACTTGCTCGGTGCGTTAGACCGGCCTTCGCGCGGCGAAGTTATTGTCGGCGGCACGCCTTTGTCGAAACTGAATGATCGCGCGCTCGCGGAATTCCGCAATCGCCATCTCGGGTTTGTGTTCCAGTTTCATCATCTCCTGCCGGAATTCACCGCGCTGGAAAACGTGATGATGCCCGCCATGATTGCAGGAGGCAATGGGCCGGCGCTGCGCGAACGTGCGGTGGCTTTACTGCAAGAAGTCAATGTCCAACATCGTCTCACGCATCGCCCGGGGCAGCTCTCCGGCGGCGAGCAACAACGTGTGGCCGTCGCGCGCGCGTTGATGAACGACCCGCCCATCGTGTTGGCGGATGAGCCTTCCGGCAATCTCGATCATGTTGCGAGTGAGAACCTGCACCAGTTGTTGTGGCAATTGAGCCGCCGCGATCGCCGCACGTTTTTGATCGTCACGCATAATCTTGAACTGGCCCAGCGTGCCGATCGCGTTATCGAATTGTTTGATGGCCGCATTAAATCTATCCATGAAAGCCAAAATCGCCATGCAATGTCAGGTTTGTAAAAAAGCCAAAGCGACCGTGCGTTATACCACCGTGATCAACAACAAAAAAGCCGAACAATACTTGTGCGAGGCTTGCGCCGAGAAAACGGGCATGATCAACCCGCTAGCGGGAATTCCGGAAATCTTTGGACATATTTTGGCGGGCATTCTCGGTGAAACGCTCGTATCCGCACCTCCGCGTAGCCGCAAGAAACGGCAACGCGAGCCGCGCTGTCCTTCGTGCGGCATGACCTTCTCGCAGTTCGAGGAACGGGGCAAAGTCGGATGCGCACAATGCTACAAAGTATTTTCCGGTGAGATGAAAATCTTACTGCGCCGTTTGCACGGCAGCTCACGCCACAAAGGCCGCGCCCCACGCAAACTTATTTCGACCACTGCGAGCGTCAATCTCCCGCGCTTGCGTCGTGAATTGCAGGAAGCGATTCTCAGA
>JABWAN010000179.1 GCA_013361015.1 Candidatus Zhuqueibacterota bacterium
AACGATATTGTCGATAATGCTTTCGCCGGGGTGACGATTCGATCGCAGGGCAACCCCAAACTACTGCGCAATCGCATCCGCAGCAACAAAAGAATCGGAGTCTGGGTTTATGATAATGGTCAAGGTTTAATCGAAGACAACAATATCTCTGGAAACCTTTATACGGGCGTGGAAATCAATACCGGAGGCAATCCCATTCTTTGCCGCAATCGCATTAATAAAAACGGCTGCCATGCGATTTGTGTTCACAAAGACGGCGCGGGCATATTCGAGGATAACGATCTGCGTGGCAATTCTCAGGGCGCTTGGGACATTTTTGCCGACCACGCGCTCAAGCTCGTGCGCGAGCGCAATTTGGAATAAGGCCCCGTTCCATTCTTTCAACGCTCGCGATCAACCCTCAACCGAAACCCCTTCCCATGCACATTGCGAATCTCGAGGTGCTCATCCGCCGACAAATACTTCCGCAGTTTTGAAATGAACACATCCATGCTGCGGGCATTGAAGTAGTTATCTTCTCCCCAGATCAGCTTCAATGCCACTTCGCGCTCCAACACTTCATTCATATGCAAGCATAGCAAACGCAATAATTCGGCTTCTTTGGCCGTGAGTTTTTGTGTTTCCTCGCCACGCTTTAAAGCCTGTTGCTCCGCATTGAAAGAATAGCTTCCGATCTGAAAAATGCTCGCGGCCGACTTCTCTTCCGGCAACGCTCTGCTGCGCCGCAATACGGCTTGAATGCGCAGCGCCAACTCTTCCATGCTGAACGGTTTGGTGAGGTAATCATCCCCGCCGATCTTAAAACCCTCGATGCGATCTTCCTTCAACGATTTGGCCGTAAGAAAAATAATCGGCAGCTCTTGCGTGGTTTTGCGAATATCCCGCGCGAGGCTAAACCCGTCTTTCTTGGGCAGCATCACGTCGATCAAACACAGATCGAATCTTTGCCTAAGAAAAGCCTGCAATCCTGCTTCGCCATCGGCGCAGCGCTCCACGCGATAGCCTTGCAGCTCCAGATTTTCTTGCAAGATGAATCCGAGATTGGGATCGTCTTCGATAAGTAAGATGCTGGCCTGCGTCATAGAGCATTATCCGGAAAACTATCACCGCGTCTATTTGAAAGCACAGCCATTGCCGGCAAAACAATTTCAAAATCGCTTTATCAGCAATGGTTTTGTTTAGCCTTCTATTGCCTCAAGCGCTGTGAGCACGAACATATGGTAGAAACAAATCAAACTCGCTGCCTTTGTGAAGCTCGCTCGTAACTGTGACCGTGCCGCCGTGTGCCTCTGCCATGAGCTTCACATAACTCAAGCCTAGACCAAAGCCTTTCACGTCGTGCACATTGCCGGTAGGCACGCGATAGTATTTGTCGAAGATGAGTTTTTGTTCTTCGGAACGCAGGCCAATGCCGTTGTCTAGAATCTTGATGTGCACACCTCGTGCGTCGCTGGCCGTGGTCACGGCGAGGTGTGGCGTCGTGCGAGTGTACTTGTTCGCATTATCAAGCAGGTTTTGAATCATGTTTGCGAAATGCACAGCATCAGCTTCGATCACGGATTGGGCAGCATGAAAGCGCCGCACCAGCTCGCCTTTTCTTTTTTCAATCTGCACCGCGAAGTTATCCAACACTTTCGTGAGCACTTCGTGAATGTCGAGCTGCGCCAAACTCAGATCGTAATCGCCTTCCTCCAATACCGCCATCTGCAAAATTTTTTCGACTTGCTGGCGCATGCGCTGCGACTCGTCGAGAATGATACCGCTGTAGCGTTGCACCTTCTCGCGGTCATCTAAAACCTGCGGATTTTTAAACGCCTCACTCGCCAGCGCGATGGTCGAGATTGGCGTCTTAAATTCGTGCGTCATGTTGTTAATGAACTGTGTGAGCAATTGCCCGAATTGCTTTTGCTTGAACAGCGTCCGCAGCGTGTACACGAAACAGAATACGATGATTGCCAGCAGAACGAACACGGAAAGCAGCACGGCTCCGTTCTGCTTCAACAAATATAATTGTTGCTCTGGAAAATACAACAACAGCTCGTGGGGCGGATACAAAGGATCGCCCGGGAATAAACGTGCGCGAAAGGGCGAGGCCCGAAGTTCGTGCGTAAATTGTGCCGGCGTCACGAATTTTAGAGAATCTTGGGCAGCCTGCGGACTAACGCCGTAAGCGTAGCGCATATCCAAGCCTTGCTCCTGCAAAACGGTACGCACGATGGAATCTACTGCCGCATGCTGCAAACGATGTTCGATGGGGATGCGTTGCGGCTTCGTGAGGTCGTCCAATACTTGCGCGACGATTTTCCTTTTTCGCTCCTGCGAAAACCATTTTGCTATTTCCTCGTGCTTGGCGCCACCCACTCTGACGTCATACGTCGCACTATCGGTTCCGACGTTGAAATTATAATAAAGGCTCCTGTCCTGCGTTTGTGCGCTGTCAAGTTTGAGCTTGTAAGTTCCCGCGGGCTTCTTTTCATCGATGACGACGACGATCGGTTGCCCCAGGCTATCCAATAGCCGCAAGCGCACGTGCTGGGGCGAAGTCAGAGTGAAAGAAAAGCTGCCGCTCTTGGGATCATAATGCGCCTGTTGAGGAAGCGGTGCCCCATGCCACGCAAAACCGGAGTCGAGAACCTCCAGTTTGTCTTCCACGACCGCGGCACTATCATCTTCTATGCGCGCATGCACGGCCAAAATCTGATTCTGCGCGAGCGGCTTCATGATCGCTTTAAACGCATAGGTCACCGTTTCGCGGTCTTCCAATTTGCTCACGATATTGCTCAACGCTGCGTTCACGTTTTGCGCGTGCGCGCGCTCGGCCAGCTCGAAGGCTTTTTTCAACAATACAATTTGCACCCATACCAAACCGAGCAGCGCCGCAGTGATGAGCACGATGATCGTGGTCATGGTTTTCTGCTTGCTTTCCATGCCCGCAATATAAGCAACCCTCCGCGAAAAAGCCCGCCATTTAACACTTTTTAACACTCCCTAACACTATTTGACTAGGCGGTCGTGAATCCTTTGCTTATCTTCCGCCGTCTTGAAATGCACAAACACAAAATCAAACTGGGAAGGCGGACGTGCGCAAAGACTCTTCTTTGCATTCAAAAAATCGGCGCAAGCCCGGCTTCACTCAAACCCGAGGAGATCATTACATGCGTGCAATCACCAAAACTCTTATGACTCTCGCAATGCTCACACTCTGTGCTTTGCCCGCGTTCGCACAACAGATGCGCATGCTGCCTGCTGGAGATATTTTCGAATTTCGCGAGCTTGGTGCGATGCTCGGGCAAGAAAGCGAGCAGGTGAAAGTCATGGTTGCAATGCCGAAGGAGAGGCGGCCGCCGGCATATCAAGCCATAGATATCGCCGAAGGTGATCTCGTGCTCTTCCTCAATGGCAAGCGCATTAAAACCGTGAAAGAGTTGGAGCAGGGCTATAACACGCTGGCAATTGGCGATACCATCAAGCTCGGTTTGCGCCGCAAAGACGAGCGCATGATCGCCACGTTCGCCAAAGTCGATCCCAAAGATTTGCCCATGCAAGTCGCGCATCGTGTCATCGTCGGCGGAGACGGCCAAGTGACGGACGAGAAATCCACGGACGGCGGTAAAACCTTTACGATGCAAAGAAGAATTGACAGCAATGCTTCCGACATCACTCCGATTCCAGCTTTGGGTGTGATCATCGGCGGTGAAAGCGGCCAAGTGAAAGTCGTTGGCAAGTTGCCGATTCCGACCAGCGGTTTGGAGAATGTCGATCTACAAACCGACGATGTTTTGCAATCGCTCAACGGCAATAGCATCGCGGGCGTGTCTGCTTTCAACGCTGCGTTCGACAAGATCGCGGTGGGCGCAAAGGTGGAGTTGCAGTATCTCCGCAAGGACAAAACAATGACAGCCGCGTTCAACAAGCCGGAGACGAAGGGTCAGTTTATGATCAAAACACGCAACGAGTAAGCGCACGCACTAGGCAGACTATCCAGTGCAATTGAACTCTCTCACATTTTATCATGAAAACAATATCGAAAAACTTTTTTGCCATCGGCCTTGTCGTGTTTGCCGTCGCCTCGGGTGCGCTTGCACAAGAGAATAAACTTCCCGACACCCCCACGGGCAAGATCGTCGCGGCATATCTCAGCGCGTTCAATTCCGGGGAGGCAAACAAGATGCAGGCGTTTCAGTCCGAGCACTTTGCGCAGGCGGTATTGCAGCGTCGCACGAACGAAGAACGCCGGCAAATGTACGAAAGAATCTACGGAGATTTGGGCGCGCTCGAATTGTATCGTGTGACGGAGACTGCCGACCGCGCAATTACGATTCAAACACAATCGCAAAAAGGCGAAGCCGCGGAGTTTCGTTTTGAATTTGAACCTCAGCCGCCGTACAAAATAACCGGCATTCGCGTTGAGTTGATGCCCGCGGAGGCGCTCGCAGAGAACGACAACACCAAACTGCCGGCCACTGCAGCGGAACTACTGGTGCAGGCCAAGGCTTATCTTGAAGAGCAAGCTCGCGCGGACGAATTTTCCGGCGCGGTGCTCATCGCGCGTAATGGCAACATTCTTCTGCAGGAAGCCTACGGCTTCGCGAGCAGAGAGCACGAAGCGCCAAATCGCATCGACACGAAATTCAATCTCGGCTCCATCAACAAAGCGTTCACGCAGATTGCGATCTGCCAACTCATGCAACAAGGCCAGCTCGCACCGAGCGATCTATTGGGAAAGCATTTGCCCGACTATCCCAATCGCGAAGTCGCGCAGAAAGTGACGATTCATCATTTGCTCACGCATCGCTCCGGCCTCGGCGATTTCTTTAACGAGAAATTTGAAAACACGCCGAAAGATCGCATTCGCACGCTGCAAGATTATCTCGCACTTTTTGTCGATGAACCACTGCTCTTTGCGCCCGGTACGCAGCAACGCTATTCCAACGGCGGATATATCGTGCTCGGCTTGATCATCGAAAAAATTAGCGGACAAAATTATTTCGATTACGTGCGCGAGCACGTTTATCAACCCGCGAACATGAGCAACACCGGTTCTTATGAGCTGGACGCCGTTGTTCCTAATTTGGCCACGGGCTATTCGCGCAATGCGCGTGCGACGGCGAATGGCGAGCGCACAAAAAATATCTACACGAAACCGGCGCGCGGCAGCTCTGCAGGCGGAGGCTATTCCACGCTGGCGGACATGCACAATTTTGGGCTGTCTCTCCTTGACAACAAATTACTCAACAGCACCTACACAGCGTGGTTGTTGAACGGATTCGAATCGCCGCAGCCAGTGCCGCAAGCGAACGCGAACGTGCGACGCGAAGGCGGTTACGGTATTGCAGGCGGCGCGCCGGGCATCAACGCTGTGATGGAGATTGATTTCGAAACCGGCTACACGATCATCGTGCTCGCGAACGACGATCCGCCAACTGCGCAACGAGTCAATCGCAAGCTGCTCTCGTGGATTCAGAAAGTGAAGAATTGAGCTGCGCATGAAAAAAACTCTGATAAGAACATTCTCGCCGTTTGAACTCACCCCCCCAGCCTTCTTTTGGGAAGAGAAGGGGGAGAAACGATTTGAGACTTTGAAACTCTCTTTCTTCGGGAAGAGGGAGAGACTCCAACACTTGACAAGGCTTTTCTCCCCTTCTCTCAAAAAGAGAAGGGGCCGGGGGAGGAGTTCGGATGGCGTGCAATCAGCGGGAAAAATCAAAAATATGCGCTTCATCTTTACGCTCGCTCTGCTCGCATTGTTCGCTACTAGCGCTCTCTCGCAAGTGAACTACAACCAACGCGATGATCAATATCGCTTGCTCGGCCTCAAACGCGCGAAAGAGGCATATGAGGTGGCGCGTGCGGAGTACGAGCGGCAGAAAAGTCTGTTTGAAAAAGGACTGATCTCGCAAGTGGAATTAAGCGGCATGCGCAATCGTTTTGCCGATGCCGAAGTGAATTATCAGCAGTCACTGCTCGCCGTGTTGTTCGAGAAGCAATACGTCTCGGTGAATCGCGCGGTGAAATTTCAAACCAAAGACGGACGCAAGCGCGTGCGCGTGCAGCTTGCCAACACTTCCGGCGGCTCCGCGGAGTTTCGCAAGCTCGTCAATCTCGACGACGAGCTTTTCCGCTCTTTGCAGCCGGATGTCATCAACGACGTTTATGTTTCTTTGTTGAATGATGAAAACACCATCATCAGCAATCCTTATGAGCGCAAGATTGAAGAGTTGCTGTTTGGCAAGCCGGCCGAGTTGGAGTTCGAGCTACTGCAAGATTTGGACGCCGTGACCGTGAGCATCACCTATGGCAGCGGCACACAGCGCACGCCGAAAATTTATTTGCAGAAAGACAGCAGCGTCAATAAAGTGCTGTTGCAATCCGAGCAATTCTCGCAAGAGGCGGAGCTTGGCGGTTCAGCGACTTTCACGATGAGTTTGGAATTGTTCAGCGGCGTGAACAACACTTTCAAGCTCGAAGTCGTCAATCTCCCGCAGCAGATCACGCGTTATTTCACGGACCCCGCAAGCCAAGCGCGTTTGAGCCAATTCAAATTCAACGAAAGTTCGAACACGCGCCGCGCTGCGCTGCAAGTGTTCCTGCCCGATCGTCCTTCCGACGAAGTCGTGATGGACAAGCCGATTCCGTTTTATGTGCTCGTCTTGCCGCAAGAGCAAGCGCAAAGCTTCGAAAGCAGCAACGGCAAAGTATGGACGCCGGAAGAGATTGAAAAACTCAACGCGGGTTTTATTCGGTTGGAATTGGTGCCTGCGGGCAAAGGCAAGCTGCTCGTGCGCGCGCCGCAGCTTTTTCACACGAGCAAAGCCAGCGACGCGATTGCCTTCACGATGGATGTCGTGAATGAAGGCACGCGCCGCCTCGACAATGTGCTCGTGCAAGTCGATCCGCCCATGAATTGGGAAAAGAGCGTAGAGCCGGCGTTGATCGCGGCGCTGAATATCGCCGAAGAGAAGCGCGTCACGCTGAATATCAATCCGCCGCAAAACGTTGCCGCCGGTCGCTACGAAATTCGCGTGCGCACCACGGCGCTGAGTGACAATCAACCCGTGATTGCCGAAGACAAAACATTCACCGTGGAAATTCAATCCGAGACGAACCTGCTCGGCATCTCGCTCATCACGATGCTCGTGTTGGGATTGGTTTTGGGGATCGTGGTGTTCGGCGTGAAGCTCTCGCGGAGATAGCTCGCAATTCATAGGTAGTTGATCGTGGATGGTAGATAGTCCTCGTGTGTTACAATCTACTATCCACCATCCACGATCTTCAAAAATTCAAACCAATAAAGGAACGCCATGTATCAACCCGCTTCCACCAACAACAGCCCCATGCTCGAAGCGCAGAGTCTCACCAAACGTTACGAAGACGGCGTGCTCGGCTTGGATCACGTTTCGTTCAGCGTGTCCGCGGGACAAGTTTACGCCATGCTCGGCGCGAACGGCGCGGGCAAAACCACGACCATCAATCTCTTTCTCAACTTCATCGAGCCGACGGAAGGCGAAGCGCGCATCGCGGGCTTCGCCACGCATCGCGAGCCGCTCGAAGCCAAAGCGCGCGTCGCGTTCGTTTCGGAAAACGTGATGCTCTATCCGCAATTCACCGCGCTGCAAAATGTCGATTACTTCGCGCGCCTCGGCGGCAAAACCGAATACACCAAAGACGATTATCGCCGCGTGCTCCTGCGCGTGGGCTTGCAAGAGGAAGCGCACCACAAGCGGCTCAAAGGCTTCTCCAAAGGCATGCGCCAAAAATGTGGCATCGCCATCGCCATACTCAAAGACGCGCCCGCGATCTTGCTCGACGAGCCGACCTCCGGTCTCGATCCCAAAGCCGGTTTCGAGTTCATGCAATTGCTGCACTCGTTGCGCGAAGAGGGCAAGGCCATTCTCATGTCCACGCACGACATTTTCCGCGCGAAAGAAGTCGCGGACACCGTGGGCATCATGAAGCAAGGGCAACTCGTGATGCAACGCACGCACGCGGAACTCGCCGGCGAAAATCTCGAAGAGCTATACATGCACTACATGGCCGGGCATGTGGAAGCAGCGTAGATCGCAAATCGTTGATTGTAGATCGTGAGGCGCATCGCGACGCCATTCGCACTGTCATTCAGCGGGATTTTTTTTGAGCACTGGCACCACACTCATCACGAGAAGTTTTTTTTGTTGCGTCGTTGCTCCACCGAGGTGTCATCTCCGCTTGTTTATCTCACTTTTATCTTTTCAAGC